>JAOPVF010000560.1 GCA_025963195.1 Mycobacterium sp.
TCGCCGGTTCCTCGGAGAGCTCGGGTACGCCCCGTCCGCGAAACACGTTGATCGCGAACACCACTGCGCCCACACCCAGCCAGACCAGGCCGCCGATCTTGGCCAGCGCATCGGCGTTGAACAACACGTAGCCGATGATCAGGAAGCCCAGGGTGGGGACGACGAGGTGCAGCAGGTAGTTCTTGGACTTCTGGCGCACCAGGTAGTACCAGACCACCGAGACGTGCAGCAGGCAGAAGCCGAACAGTGCACCGAAGTTCACCAGCGACGAGATCAAGGCGATCTGGCCGACGAAGAAGAGCACGAGCACCAGACTCAGCGCGCTGACGACCAGGATCGCGGCCATCGGCACCTTGCGGCTGCTGATCTTGGACAGGAAGCTGGGCAGCTGACCATCGCGGCTCATCGAGTAGAGCAGCCGGCTGGTGGCGGCCTGGGCGGCCATCGCGTTGGCGAACCCGACCGCCATCACGTTCACCGCGAAGAACGCATTCATCCAGCCGGTGTTCGACGCCGCCTGGACGAGGGTGAAGAACGCATTGCCCACCTCGTCGTCGCTGAACGCCTCACGGCCGCCCGCCAGCAGGCTGGCCACCCAGGTCTGGGCGACGAACAGGAAGGCCACCACGAAGAGCGCGATGATCATCGCCCGGCCCGCGGGATTCTTGCGTCCGGTCGACTCCTCGGCCAGCGTCGAGATGCCGTCGAACCCCAGGAAGCTCAGCACGGCGATCGACAGTGCAGCGGCGATCAGAGGAGCGCTCACCGTGCTCGGGTCCCAGATCGGCTGGGTGCTCCAGCCCACGTCGGGCAGGCTGTGCCCGCTGATCGCGCGGATTCCGATCACCAGGAAGATCGCCACGAATACCAACTCGATGGCGAGGAACACCCGGTTGGCGATCTTCAACGAACCGATGCCGGCAAGGTTGATCAGGGTGTTGACGACGACGAACACGATCGCCCACAACCAGCGCGGAGTGCCGGGAAACAGGCCGATCATCGACTCGGCGGCGAACACGTAGAGCAGCGTCGGCACCAGCAGGTAGTCCAGCAGGATCGCCCAGCCGGCGAAGAAGCCGAGGCTGGGGTGGATGCCACGTCCGACGTAGGAGAACACCGAACCGGCCAGCGGGAACGACTTGGCCATCTGCGCGTAGGCCAGCGCGGTGAACACCATGGCCACCAGGCCGATGACGTAGACCAGCGGGACCATGCCGCCCGCGCTGTTGTAGACGGTCCCGAAGATCGCCCACGGTGCGATCGGCACCATGAACACCAGCCCGTACACCAGCAGGTCGACGGTGGATACCGACCTGTTGAGTTCCTGTGCGTAGCCGAATGATTCGAGGCTGCGCTGCCCCGTCGGGGTGTGTGTTTCGGAGCGGACCATGGGACGTCCTGTCGGTCGGTGGGCTGTGTCAGACCTGCGCAGCGGCGGGGTCGTGCTCGGCGAGGAATGCGCCGATCACGGCGCGGAACTCCTCGGGTTTCTCAAGGTGACTGCAGTGACTGGCGTCGGCGAAGACGTGACTGCGAGCGTCGGGAATCCGTTCGACGTAGGGTGCCCAGGTGGCCGGGGTGGCCTCGTCGAACTCGCCTGCGATCACCAGCGTCGGCGCGACGATCCGGTCGAGGCGGTCGACGATGCTCCAGTGCCGCAGGGTGCCGAGCACGTGAAACTCGTTGGGGCCGTTCATGGTGTGATACACCGTCGGTTCGGCCTCCATCTGCTTCTCGGTCTCCACGAAGTCGGTGGGTGGGGGCCAGACGCGGCACACGTGGCGTTGGTAGAACTTTTCGGTCGCGGCGAGGTAATCGGGATGGGTGACGGTGCCGTCGGCCTCGTGGCGATCCAGCGCGGCCTGGGTGTCGGCAGGCAGTTGCGCCCGCAGCTCGCCCGCGCCCTCGACCCACAGGTCCATCGAGGCGGGGGAGTTGCAGATCGACAGGGAGACCAGGCCCTCGGGCGCCTTGACCGCGATCTCGGCGCTGAGCATGCCGCCCCATGACTGGCCTAGCAGGTGGTACTCGTCGATGCCCAGTTCGGTTCGTACGGTGTGGAATTCGTCGATGAACAGTTCGGGCGTCCAGAAGTCGGTCGGCGCGTCGGGCAGGTGAGTGCTGTTTCCGCAGCCGATCTGGTCGTAGTGAATGACTTGGCGTCCGGTCTCGTCGGCGAGTTCGGCGATGTTGCGGACGTAGTTGTGCGCCATGCCGGGCCCACCGTGGAGCACGAACAGCGGGTAGGTGTCGGGGCGTGGGTTCTCCGGCGTGGTGATCCGGACCCAGGTCTGGAACTCGCGGAACGGAATCATGCGGGTCTCTACGGGCACGGGGTCAGCATGAACCTTGAATGGTCTCGCCGCAAGACCAAATATTTCGAATTAACATGCCCGTATCGAGGAGGGGTTCGTGACCTGATGGCCGACCGCACCGTCATGCCGCCAAGCGGGCTGCTCGGCCAGCAGCTCGCCATGCCCTCGCGGGTCGACGAGATCACCGACCGGCTCGTCACGGCGATCGCCATCGGCGAGTACTTGCCCGGTGCGCGCCTACCGGTGGAACGCGAGCTCGCATCCGCACTGGGCGTGGGCCGCATGACCGTTCGCGCAGCGCTCGCCCGGCTGGTCGAGCGCGGGCTCCTCGAGACCCGTCGTGGTCGTGGCGGGGGGTCCTACGTCGTCGACCAGTGGCCCGAGTCGTCCACGGAGGTGGTGGGTCGCACGCTGTCGATGCGCCTCGGCGAACTACGGGACCGCTGCGACGCGATTTGTCGCCTGCACGGGGCGGTGTGCCGGGCCGCCGCCGAGGCCAGGAGGCCCACCGACGTGGCCGACATGCGAGACGCGCTCGAGCTCTACCGCACCGCCGAAAGTGGCCTGGCCGCCCAGCAGGCCGATAGCCGGCTGCACGCCACGATCATGAACGCCGCACACAACCCGGTGCTCACCCAAGTACTGGTCGATCTCGAGGCATCGGTGAGCATCGGCGCGCCGGCACACCTGTGGGGCGAGCCGACCACCATGCGGGAGATGGAGTTGCGGTCACTCCACGAGCACGAGGAATTGATCGACGCCATCGCCGACGGCCGCACCGACGATGCCGACGCGATGGCCCGCGCACACGTGGCGATCGACTTCGAGCACATCGCGACGGCGATGCGCCGCGCCGGTGTGCTCGGCGAGTGAGTGCCGGCGCTGCTGAACGCCGGGGCGGGACGGGTAACCTAGGGCCGTGACCACCAGTGGAATCGACGTCAGCGCACGCCTGGGCACCGTGCTGACTGCCATGGTGACGCCGTTCGGCCCGGACGGCACGCTCGATCTGGCGGCCGCCAAGAAGGTAGCGACGCATCTGGTGGACTCCGGATGCGACGGTCTGGTGCTCTCCGGCACCACGGGCGAATCGCCCACCACCACCGACGACGAGAAGATCGCGCTCCTCGGCGCCGTTCTCGAGACGGTCGGCGACCGCGCCAGGATCATCGCGGGCGCCGGTACCTATGACACCGCGCACAGCGTCCATCTGGCCAAGGCGTGCGAAGCCGAGGGAGCCCACGGCTTGCTCCTCGTGACGCCGTACTACTCGCGACCGCCGCAGGCGGGTCTGGTCGCCCACTTCACCGCCGTCGCCGACGCCACCGCGCTGCCCGTGATCTTGTACGACATTCCGTCGCGCTCGGTCGTGCCCATCGAGTGGGACACCATCCGCATCTTGGCGGAACACCCGAACATCGTCGCCGTCAAGGACGCCAAGGGCGATCTGCACGGCGGCGCGATGATCATGGCCGAGACCGGATTGGCCTACTACTCGGGTGACGACGCGCTGAACCTGCCGTGGCTGGCGATGGGCGCGACGGGTTTCGTCAGCGTGTGGGGTCACGTGGCCGCGGCTCAGTTGCGAAACCTGTGGTCGGCATTCGCCTCCGGCGACGTCGCGACGGCACGCAAGTGCCATGTCACACTCGGACCGCTCAACAAGGCTCAAGTCCGCCTCGGCGGCGTCACCATGGCCAAGACGGGACTTCGGTTGCAGGGCATCGAGACCGGCGAACCACGGCTGCCGCAGATCTCGGCGACGGCCGCCGAGGTCGAGGCGCTGGCCGCCGACATGCGAGCTGCCGGCGTGCTGGCATGACGGCTCCGCTGACTCCGCCGGGCCCCCTTGCGCCGGGTGGGCTGCGGCTGACCGCGCTCGGCGGCATCGGCGAAATCGGTCGCAACATGACCGTTTTCGAGCACCTCGGCCGCCTGCTGATCATCGACTGCGGCGTGCTGTTCCCAGGGCACGACGAGCCTGGCGTCGACCTCATCCTGCCCGACATCAGGCACATCGAGAATCGGCTCGACGACGTCGAGGCGCTGGTGCTGACCCACGCCCACGAGGACCACATCGGTGCGATCCCGCACCTGCTGAAGCTGCGGTCGGACATCCCGGTGGTCGGGTCGAAGTTCACCCTCGCACTCGTCGCCGCGAAGTGTCGCGAGCACCGCATCAAACCGGTGTTCGTCGAGGTCGCCGAGAGGCAGAGCAGCCAGCACGGGGTGTTCGAGTGCGAGTACTTCGCGGTCAACCATTCCATCCCGGATGCGCTGGCAATCGCCGTCTACACGGGCGCGGGAACGGTGTTGCACACCGGTGACATCAAGCTCGACCAGCTGCCACTCGATGGCCGCCCCACCGACCTGCCGGGAATGTCGCGGCTCGGCGATGCCGGGGTTGACCTGTTCCTGTGCGACTCGACGAACGCCGAGATACCAGGAGTTGGCCCGTCGGAGAGCGAGATCGGGCCGAACATGCACCGCCTGATCCGCGGGGCCGAGGGCCGCGTGATCGTCGCCTGCTTTGCGTCGAACGTCGCTCGGGTGCAACAGATCATCGACGCGTCGGTGGCGTTGGGCCGCAAGGTGTCGTTCGTGGGCCGGTCGATGGTGCGCAACATGGGAATCGCCCGCGATCTGGGCTTCCTCAACGTCGCCGACGACGACGTGATCGACATCGGTGCCGCGGAGATGATGCCAGCGGACCGAATCACCCTCGTCACCACCGGAACCCAGGGCGAGCCGATGGCGGCGCTGTCGCGGATGTCGCGCGGTGAGCACCGCAGCATCACGCTGACGTCCGGTGATCTGATCATCATGTCGTCCTCGCAGATCCCGGGCAACGAGGAGGCCATCTTCGGCGTCATCGATTCACTCGCCAAGATCGGTGTCCGCGTCGTCACCAACGGCCAGGCCCGTATCCACGTCTCGGGTCACGCCTACGCAGGCGAATTGTTGTTCCTCTACAACGGCGTCCGGCCCCGCAACGTGATGCCCGTGCACGGTACGTGGCGCCACCTGCGCGCGAACGCCGCGCTCGCGGTGAGTACCGGGGTGCCGGAGGAGAACATCGTGCTTGCCGAGAACGGCGTCAGCGTCGACCTCGTCGCGGGCAAGGCCAGCATCTCCGGTGCGGTACCGCTCGGCAAGATGTTCGTCGACGGCCTAATCACCGGCGACGTGGGTGAGGTCACCCTCGGCGAACGGCTCACGCTGTCTTCGGGTTTCATCTCCGTCACCGTCGCCGTCCACCGCGGCACCGGGAAGTTGGCCGCGGCCCCGCACCTGCATTCCCGAGGTTTCTCCGAGGACCCCAAGGCACTCGAACCGGCCACCCGCAAGGTGACCGAGGCCCTCGAGGCGCTGGCCGCCGACAAGGTCACCGACCCTGCCCGCATCGCGCAGGCGGTACGCCGTGCGGTGGGCAAGTGGGTGGCCGAGGTCTACCGGCGTCAGCCGATGATCGTGCCGACGGTGCTCGAAGTCGACTGAGCTTCAGATCTTCTCGGCGTAGACCGACCATTCGATCTGCGACGCGGTGAGGTTTCGGTCCGCGGGCCGGACGTAGCGGTCCATCAACTCGTCGGGTCCGACCTGCTCGATCAGTCGCCAGCCGTAACCTGCCAGGAAGCCCTCGATGTCCTCGGGTAGCATGCCGAACTTCCATGTCTGGCTGCGCACCCGGAATTTCTCGTACAGCGCCTGGGCGCCGTACAGGTTGACGCCGTCGATGAAATCGCGGCGCACATAGGTGAAGTCGAGCCTGCTGCCGCTGGCTGCCTGTGCTAGTTCGTCGAACGTGGCGCGCACGGCGTCGGCGGTCAGGTACTGCGTGACGCCCTCCCAGACGAAGAAGGTGGGGGAGTCCACGCGGTAGCCGTACGAGGCGAGCGTGGCCATCAGGTCGTCCCGCTCGAAGTCGACCGAGACCAGCCGTACCGATGGTGGCACCTTGCCGAAAACTCTCGACACGATGGCGCGCTTGCGTGTGATGTTCACCGGCAGGTCGACCTCGAAGACCGGGACGTCACCAAGGCGCGCAAGGCGGTACGGCCTGGTGTCGAGCCCCGCGCCGAGGATCACGACGGCCTCGACGCTCGGTAGGGACTCGGCCAGGTTGTCGTCGATGTAGCTCTTGCGGCAGGACAGGTTCGCCCACAGCCCTGGGCCGGACCGCTCGGACGCTGCGATCACCGCCCGGCGGATCAGGCGGAACCTGGTGGCGCGCACCAGGGCCCGCAGTGGCTTGGGAAGGAACGACGCCGCGAGGTCGTCGTCGACGAGGCGGCGATCGGGTGGTTCCTGATGTTCGATCGCCGAGAGCACCATCGGCCCGAAGGCCGTCTTGGCTGCAGGATTGCCAGGCACCTCAGCGCTTGTTGACGAAGCCTGCGTCCACCGGCAACGTGACGCCGGTGACGTAGCGGCCTGCGTCGGACACCAGGTAGTACACGGCGTTGGCGATGTCCTCCGGCTCGAGCGCCTGCACCGGCAGTGCATTGCCCATGTCGGGTCCGCCCTGGGTCTCCTGTGCCAGACCGTCGAGCCAGCTGCGGATGAACTCGTTGTCGATCATCGGCGTGTTGACTGCCGCGGGATGTATCGAGTTCACCCGGATGTTTTGTGAGGCAAGCAGGTTGGCGTACACCCGCATCAGCCCGACGATGCCGTGCTTGGCGGCCGCGTAGCCCATCGAACCGGCCATCGGGGAGGCGAGTCCGACCAGCCCGGCCACCGAGCTGATCAACACGATCGATCCACCGTTGCCCGCCTTGATCATCGGCCGCATCGCGACGTCGACGGTTTGATAGACGCCTGTCAGGTTGACGTCGATCACGTCCTGCCAGGCCGTCTCACCCGCCATGGGCGCGATGCCCGCGTTGGCGACGACGATGTCCAGACGGCCGCCGAGTTCTTCGACACCTGCCTTGACCGCGTTCTTCAGCGCCGCCCGGTCCCGCACGTCGGCCTGCGTGGCGACGATGCGGGCGCCGGTGTCCTCGACGAGCTTGACCGTGGCAGCCAGATCGTCGGGGGTGGACATCGGATAGGGGACCGACGCGATCTGGTCACACAGATCGACGGCGATGATGTCAGCTCCCTCGGACGCCAGCTTGACCGCCTCCGCGCGGCCCTGCCCGCGGGCCGCGCCGGTGATGAAAGCCGTTTTTCCCTTGAGGGTCCCCTGATCGATTCCCATGGTCAGCTGCGCAGCTGACCCTTGGCCGGGTCTCCCGCAACCACGGGTTGCAAGAACTTGATGTCGGGCGCGGCCGACAGGTGGTCTCCGATGGCCCCGAACAGCGCGCCGACGGCGGGGGCGGCGCCGTGGACCTTGAGGGCGTCCTGATCGGCCCACTGCTCGACGAAGATGAAGGTGCCGTCCGCCTCGTGCAGCGCGTACAGCTCGCAACCCGGCTCTTGGTGCACCGCTTCGATCGCGCGCGTACAGGCGTCGCGGACGGTGTCCACGGACTCGGGCTTGGCGATCATGGTGGCGACGACGATTACGGGATCGGACATGGGAACTGAGGACTCCTCGGTGAGTGTGGCTGGACTGATGTCCACCCTACTAACCCCCGGTCGCTGCGCTCCTGCCCGCCGAACTAATGCGTAGGTTAGCTAGGAACATTGCAATCGACCTGTGACCAGTGTGGCTGATGGTGGTTCTGGGGCTGTTGCGACTAGGCTTGCGGCCATGGCAAGTAAGACCGCTGCCCGCTCGGGCGCCCGTTCGAGCAGGTCAAAGGCCAGTTCGAAGACTGGAGCCCGCCCGGCGCGGCCCGCGGCCCCGCGCCGGAAGCCCGCACGCCGCACGTCTCCATCGCCCGCCGCAGGAGCCGGAGCCGCCATCGGCCGCGGTGCCAGAGCCGGCTGGATGATGGTCGCCAAGGGCGCTGGGACTACCGCACGCTCGGTCGGCCGTGCCCGCGATCTGGAGCCTGGTCACCGCCGCGACGGCATCGCCCTCGGCCTGCTGGGCCTCGCGGTGGTGCTGGTGGCCAGTTCCTGGTTCGACGCCGCGCGGCCCGTCGGCGGCTGGATCGACACCGTCGTGCGAGCCGTCATCGGGTCGGCCGTGGTGCTCATGCCGATCCTGCTCATTGCGATCGCCGTCGTCCTGATGCGCACCGAACCGAATCCCGAGGCCAGGCCCCGGCTCATTCTCGGCGCCGCCATGATCGGGCTGCCCGTACTCGGCTTGTGGCATCTGTGGGCCGGTGCGCCTGCGGATCCGGTGGCGCGGCGCCACGCCGCGGGTTTCGTCGGCTTCGCGCTCGGCGGACCCCTTTCCGACGGGCTCACGGTCTGGATTGCGACTCCGCTGCTGATCATCGGGGTGCTGTTCGGCGTGCTGCTGATCACGGGGACCACCATTCGCGAGGTGCCGTCGACCCTGCGGGCGCTGTTCGGCACCGGCTACCGCGGTGACGACTACGGCGACGACGACTACTACGACGATGACGAGCGGGCCAACGGTCAGCCCGACGACTTCTCCGACGGCTATTACGACGAAGGTGATCTCGGCGACGAGGCGCAGGCCTGGCCGGTTTCGGGTGAGCCTGCCGGCCCGGTCGCAGACAAGGGCACGCCCTACGACAACTACCCGCTCGAGGACGAGGCGCCGACGGTCCCCGAGCCGACGGCCCGGGTGTCCCGGCGCAAGAAGCCGGCCAAGAAGACCGACACCTTGGTACTGGACCGCGTGGTCGACGGGCCCTATCAACTGCCGTCGCTCGACCTGCTCGTCGCAGGTGATCCGCCGAAGCTGCGCAGCGCGGCCAACGACAAGATGGTCGAGGTCATCGGCTCCGTTCTGCAGCAGTTCAAGGTCGACGCCGCCGTCACCGGCTGCACCCGGGGGCCGACCGTCACCCGTTACGAGGTCGAGCTCGGCCCGGGCGTCAAGGTCGAGAAGATCACCGCGCTGCAGAAGAACATCGCCTACGCGGTGGCAACGGAGAGCGTGCGCATGCTTGCGCCGATCCCCGGCAAGTCGGCCGTCGGCATCGAGGTGCCCAACACCGACCGCGAGATGGTGCGCCTGTCCGACGTGCTGACCGCCGCGTCCACTCGTCGCGATCACCATCCGCTGGTGATCGGCCTTGGCAAGGACATCGAAGGTGACTTCATCTCGGCGAACCTGGCCAAGATGCCGCACCTCCTGGTGGCCGGCTCGACGGGCTCCGGCAAGTCCAGCTTCGTCAACTCACTGCTGGTGTCGATCCTTGCGCGGGCAACCCCGGAGGAGGTCAGGATGATCCTGATCGACCCGAAGATGGTGGAACTCACGCCGTACGAAGGCATTCCGCACCTCATCACGCCCATCGTCACTCAGCCCAAGAAGGCGGCGGCAGCACTGGCGTGGCTCGTCGAGGAGATGGAACAGCGCTACCAGGACATGCAGGCCAACAAGGTCCGCCACATCGACGACTTCAACAAGAACGTGAAGTCCGGGGTTATCACCGCGCCGCTGGGCAGTGAACGCGTCTACAAGCCGTATCCCTACATCATCGCGATCGTCGACGAGCTGGCCGACCTGATGATGACGGCGCCGCGCGACGTCGAGGACGCGATCGTCCGGATCACCCAGAAGGCCCGTGCCGCGGGTATCCACCTCATCCTGGC
>JAOPVF010000517.1 GCA_025963195.1 Mycobacterium sp.
CGTCGAGGCGAGCCGGCGCACCGTAGTCGGGGGTGCCGTTGACGTTGACCAGCACGGGGTACACGCCGGGCTCGTCGATGTGCAGCGACGGCAACTCCGCCGAGCGCATCGGATAGGCCAACGTGAACGGGACGTTCTGCCCCTGCTCCATCTCCGGGGCCACCGTCGTGAAATCGGCAACGGCCTCGTACTGCGCGCCGTCACCGGCCAGGTTGGTGCGCAGGCCCGCCGACGACGTCACGGCCGCCGCGTGCTCGAGCCGCACCATCACGTCGCGCACGGGACGGTCACCGACGTTGGTCACCGTGCCCGTGACCGTCACCATGGGTTCGCTCGTGGTGCTCACGATGTCGGGGGTGACGGAGTCGATGTGCAGCTGGAGGAAGGGCTTGGCTCCCGGCTCGGCTGCGGCGACGTGAGGTAGGAGTGCGGGCACGACGATCAGCGTCAGCAGTGCGGCGACGGCCAGCAAGCGCGACAGTGCCGTTCCAGCCGTGCTAGCCGTCATGGCACCTCACGGACCCTGGCCGCAGCCGTTCGCCCGCCGGCCAGGTTTTGGGGGTTGCGTGGACTCGTCGGGTCGACGGTTTCGGGTGTGCGAGTGGGTCTGAGAGCGGCGTCGCGGCGAGGAATGGGGAAGCGGCGGTAGCGACGTCGGACCGTCGGTGTGCAGGCGGTCGATCAGCTCTCCTGCGACCTCGGCAAGGCGCCGCTCGTCGGCGTAGGCCAGCTTGGCGGGAAGCTCCTTGACCGGCACCCAGGCCACCTCGCTGACCTCGACGTCCTCGTCGGAGAGCTCACCGTCGAGGAAGCGCATGAGGTAGTGGTGCACGGTCTTGTGCACGCGTCGGCCCTCCGTGACGAACCAGTAGACGATGCTGCCGAGGGCGGCGAGCACACTGCCCTGGATTCCGGTCTCCTCGGCGACCTCGCGGATGGCGGTCTGCTCGGCGGTCTCGCCGAGTTCGATGTGGCCCTTCGGTAGCGACCACAGCATGCGGCCGCGTCGGTCCACGCGTCCGATCAATGCCGCCATCTGGTCGTCCTTGGGGCCGTCGATGCCATCGATCACCAGGCCACCCGCCGAGGTCTCGTGCACGGTGCGCAACCGGTCCGGTGGGCGTCGGCTCGGGCCTGGTTTGTGGCCCTCGGCGGAGGGCTTGGCGGCCCCATTTTTGGGGATGTGGTCATGGCTGGGTTTGATGGCATCGGTGGAGGGGGTGGGGTTGGTCGGTTGCGCGATGGCCTCTGGCGGACCAGCCGAGCGTCGTCCGCGGCGCCTTCCGCGGCGCCGTCGTGGTTTGGCTCGTTCGCCCTCCGACACCCAAGCGATAGTAGCTGCCGTCGAACTTTCGCCCTCGCCGCACTCACGTTCGTGGTCGGCTTGTCGCCTGGTCGTTATGTCGCCGTGAGCCGCGATGGAATGATCTGCGAACGTGTCGAACGATCCCAATGCCCCCAGCGCCGACGTCCAGCTATTGGCCGCCGTCAGGGCGCTCCAGCCGCACGCCCCCGTGCTGCGCGAGCTGGGCGAGTTGTTCGCTGAGGCCGGGCACGAGCTGTACCTGGTCGGCGGCAGCGTCCGCGACGCACTGCTCGACCGGTTAGCCGAGGCGGATCTCGACTTCACCACCGATGCCCGGCCCGAACGCGTGCAACGAATCCTGCGCGGCTGGGCCGACGGATTGTGGGACACCGGCATCGAGTTCGGCACCATCGGAGCCACCAAGGGCACGCAGCGGGTGGAGATCACGACCTTCCGCGCCGACAGCTATGACCAGGTGTCGAGAAACCCTCGGGTGCGGTTCGGCGACACCCTCGAGGGCGATCTGGTGCGACGCGACTTCACCGCCAACGCCATCGCCGTGCGGATCGACCCGAAGGCACCGGGGGCCCTCGGCGAATTCTGTGATCCCCTAAGCGGTTTGGCGGCATTGCGGGCGGGGTTGCTGGACACCCCTGCAGCCCCGGAGGTGTCGTTCGGCGACGATCCGCTGCGCATGCTGCGGGCCGCCCGGTTCGTCTCGCAGCTCGGCTTCACCGTCGCCCCACGGGTCCGCGAGGCGATGCAGCGGATGGCCCCCGAGCTGGGCCGCATCACCGCCGAGCGGGTCGCCGCCGAACTGGACAAGCTGATGCTGGGCTCGGACCCGCTGGCGGGCATCGATCTGATGGTGCAGACCGGGCTCGGCCAGGTGGTGTTGCCCGAGATCGGGGCGATGCAGATGGCCATCGACGAACATCACCAGCACAAGGACGTCTACCAGCATTCGCTGACCGTGTTGGCGCAGGCCATCGACCTGGAGACCGACGGCCCCGATCTGGTGTTGCGGTGGGCCGCGCTGCTGCACGACATCGGCAAGCCAGGCACCCGGCGGCACGAGGCCGAGGGCGGCGTGAGCTTCCACCACCACGAAGTGGTCGGCGCGAAGATGACGCGCAAGCGGATGCGCGCGCTGAAATACTCCAAGCAGATGGTCGACGACGTCTCCCAGCTGGTCTACCTGCACCTTCGGTTCCACGGTTACGGAGATGGCGAGTGGACGGACTCCGCGGTGCGCCGTTACGTCACCGACGCGGGACCGCTGCTCGACAAGCTGCACAAGCTGGTGCGCGCGGACTGCACCACACGCAACAAGCGGCGTGCGGCGCGGCTGCAGGCCAATTACGACAGCCTCGAACAACGCATCGCCGAATTGGCGGCCCAGGAGGACCTGCAGCGGGTCCGCCCTGACCTCGACGGCAACGAGATCATGAAGCTCCTCGGCATTCCGGCCGGGCCCGAGGTGGGGCAGGCCTGGCGCTATCTCAAGGAGCTGCGGTTGGACCGAGGGCCGCTCGATCACGACGAGGCCGTCGCCGAACTGCAGAAGTGGTGGAACGCGAGGGGTTAGTCCTGCGTCCTACTTCACGTCGGGGCGAGCGAAGCGACGGGGGAAGACGTGGACTACTGCTTGGGCGCCGGTGATGGCACTGCGGCGATGTGGACGGCCGAGCCGAATATGGACCTCGACGGTGACGGCGTCCTCGACGCGATCGGCTTGGACTTCGACGGTGACGGCCTCGTCGACGACGCGTTGGCCGACCTCGACGGCGACGGTGTCGTCGATCACGCCGTCCTCGACCTCGACGACGACGGGCACGCAGAGGCGTCCTTCACCGACGACGGCACGGGGACGTGGAGTGTCGACTCGAAGGGCCGTGGCGGCGAGATGCGCTGGTTCGGGCTGGACGGCACCGAGGCGGTCGGTGGGCCGCAGGTGGACTTCGACGCCGACGGTGCGCTCGATGACCGGCTGCTCGACACCGATCGCGACGGACTTGCCGACCGTGCGCTCGTCGGCGATCAGGCCTACGTCGACACCGACGCCGACGGGAAGTGGGACGTCCGGCTGGCCGACACCGACGGCGACGGTGCCGCCGACGCCGCCGCCGAACTGTAGGGCCTAGTTCCGGCCCGGCCCCGGCGGGCCTGCGAACGCCTGCGCGATCGTCAGCCACTGCTCCGCGTCGGGGCCCACGGCTTGCACGTCGAGCTCGCCGCGCGATCTGCGCTGCGTGACCAGCATGCAGAAGTCCTCGGCCGATCCGCTCACCCGCTGCGGGGCGTCGGCGGGCCCCCACGACCACGTCGTGCCGTCAGGCGCCAGAAGCTCGACGAGGAACGGATCGGTGGGCGCCGCAAGCCCATTCACCATGTACGCGTAATCCCTTGTCCTGACCCCGATGTGGGCGATCGAGCGCAGCCGGCCCGTGGCGGGACGCAACACCCCGAGGGCATCGGCGACGTCGAGACCGTGCGCCCAGGTCTCCATCAGCCGGGCTGTCGCCATCGACGCAGCGCTCATCGGCGGGCCGAACCACGGCAGTTTGCGCCCGTCGGTCACGGCGAGGAGCTCGTCGTGCAGCCGGGCCCTGGTGCTCCGCCAGTCGGCCAGTATCTCGGCGGGCGCAAGCGCGGACAGCTCCTCGGCACCGTCGTCGACGAACCCCGTCGGGTTCTTGGCCGCTTCGGTCAGCAGTTCGCCGAAGCCCGCCTCGGCGGTGACGGCGAGCACGGAGACCCGGTCGGTCCACAGCAGGTGCGCGATCTGGTGGGCGATCGTCCATCCCGGCGCCGGGGTGTCGATTCGCCAGCGCTCGGCAGGGAGGTCGGCGATCAGTGCGTCGAGTTCGTCACTCTCCGCACGAAGGTCTGCCACCACTGAGTCGGCACCTGCCATGGCTCTCTCCTAATCTTCGTCACGAGTGGACCGTCGGCCGATCGCCGCGTGTGCGGACAGGCCGATGAGGTACACCGCCGCACCCGACACCACCAGGGCCGATGCGTGGCCGTCGGCGGGCATCACCGCGGCCGCCACCGCAATCGCGCCGATGAACGACACCCAGAACAGTGAATCCTGAACCGTGAAGACGTGGCCGCGCAGCGCGTCGTCGACGTCCAGCTGCATGGCCGAGTCGGCGCACAGCTTGATGACCTGACCGGTGGTGCCGAGCAGAAAGCCGCACAGCGTCATCAGCGGCAGCTGTAGTCCTGCCGCGCCGAGCTGGAAGGCCGCCGCGAGCCCGAGTGCGCCATTGGCGGTGGCGAAGCGTCCCCATCGCAGGACCGCGGGTGGCGTGAGGAATGTGGCCACGAACGCCCCGAGGCCCGTCGCGGCGACGAACAACACGACGGTGCCGAGCCCGGCGACGTCACGCACGTCGCTGTGCCGCACGAGCACCAGCACCAGCAACGTGTTGATGCCGAACACGATCCGGTGCGCGGCCAGCCCGGACAGCGTGGCGGCAACCGTGGGCACCGCGAGCACGGTCCTGATGCCGTACCCCCAGCCGGTCGCCACGGCGTAGGCCACCGAACCGTGCACGGCCCTGGCACTGTCGTCGGGGCCGAGCACGTGCGGCTTGAAGCGCACCGACAGCCACAGCGCGAGCGAGACGGGCACGGCGGCGATGAAGATCACCGACGCGGCGCCCGCGTCGCCGGTGCCGAACAGCCAGCGCGGCAGCAGCATGAAGTTCGCGCCGAGGAATGCCGCGGCCGCACCCGTTGCGGTGGCCACCGAGTTCATCGTCACCACCTGCTCGCGGGGCACGACGTGCGGCAGCGCGGCGGACAGGCCCGACGACACGAACCGGGTGAAGCCGTTGACGATCAACGCACCGCACAGGATCGCCGGCTCGCCTGCACCCGCGGCCAGCAGCGTGGCTACGCCGACCATCAGCAGCAACCGGGCCAGGTTCGCGCCGATGAGCACCGCTCGGCGGTCCCACCTGTCGAGCAGTGCTCCCGCGAACGGGCCGAGAAGCGAGTACGGCAGGAACAGCACGGCGAAGGCGCCGGCGATGGCCCATGGCCCTGCAGCGCGCTCGGGACTGAACAGCAGCGCACCCGCGAGGCCGGCCTGGAAGACGCCGTCGCCGAACTGGCTGACGATGCGCAGCTCGAGCAGTCGGCGGAATTCGGGCAGCGCGCGCACCGAATGCCACAAGGCAATGGGTGCGCGGGAGTCGGTCACGTCAGATCCGATCTTGTCGAACGGTGTTTTCGCCGAGATCGGCAACCCCAACCACACTACAAATATCCCGGCTGGCCGCGCCTGTTCGCCACGTCGAACGGGTGCTGGTGACATGATGGACGGGTGGCGCATTCAGACGACCCGGAGGACTTCATCGCCCCCTCCGTACATCGGGTTCGTGCGGGAACGCTGCTGCTCGCAAACACCGATCTGCTCGAGCCGACGTTCCGGCGCAGCGTCATCTACGTCGTCGAACACAACGACGGCGGCACCCTCGGCGTGGTACTGAACCGGCCGAGCGAGACCGCCGTCTACAACGTCCTACCGCAGTGGGCGAAGCTGGCCACCAAGCCCAAGACCATGTTCATCGGCGGCCCCGTCAAGCGCGACGCCGCACTGTGTCTGGCCACACTGCGGGTCGGAATGGACCCCGCCGGTGTGGCAGGTCTGCGGCACGTGCAGGGCCGGATGGTGATGGTCGACTTGGACGCCGAGCCCGACGAGATCGCCCCCATGGTCGAGGGCGTGCGCATCTACGCCGGTTACTCAGGATGGACCATCGGTCAGCTCGACGGAGAGATCGAGCGCGATGATTGGATCGTGTTGTCCGCCTTGCCATCCGACGTCCTGGTGGAGCCAAGGGTGGACCTGTGGTCCCGGGTGCTGCGGCGTCAGCCGCTGCCGCTGTCCATGCTCGCGACGCATCCGATCGACGTCAGCCGTAACTAGTCTCGCCAACCTCTGCACGCGACATCCGGGTCGCGATCGCCGCGCACGCCAAAAGCTGAATCTGGTGAAAGATGATCAGCGGCAACATGATCAAGCCCGCCGTACCTGGCCCAAAGAACACCAGCGCCATCGGCAGCCCAGAGGCCAGACTCTTCTTGGAGCCGCAGAACAGCAGCACCGTCATGTCGGCCCGGTTCAGCCGCGCCAGCCTGGCGCTCCCGACGGTCAGCGCCAGCATGATCACCAGCAGCACCACGCACACCGCCGCCACCGCGAGGATCCGTCGCACACTGACCGCGCTCCAGATGTGCTCGGTCACGCTCAGCGAGAACG
>JAOPVF010000557.1 GCA_025963195.1 Mycobacterium sp.
CCTCGAAGGACACCCGGGTGCGGGTGGAGTTCTCGTAGAACATCGTGATCACCGTGCGGCCGCGCAGCGTCGGGAGTTTCTTGACCTCACGGCCAACCAGGGCTTCGCGGAACCGGTCGGCGTCGTCAAGGATCGCGGTCGCCTCGTCCTTGGTCAGGTCTGCTGCCGAGAGGAGATGTCGGGTGCTCATCGCTTCACCTGTCCGCTCTTCCCGCAAGCGCTCATCGCTTGGGCCCGCCGTACGACGCGATCAGCACGCCATCGCGGCCGTCATGTTCGGTCAACAGACCCTTGATGTTGTCGCTGCGGGAGGTCGGTACGTTCTTGCCGACGTAGTCCGCACGTAGCGGCAGTTCGCGGTGGCCGCGGTCGACGAGGGCGGCCAGTTGCACCGACCGCGGCCGGCCGATGTCACGCAGTGCGTCGAGTGCGGCGCGCACGGTGCGACCGGAGTACAGCACGTCGTCGACGAGCACCACCACCGCGTCGTCGACACCGCCGTCGGGAATCGACGTGTCCTCCAGCGGTCGGGGCGGCTTGATGTTGAGGTCGTCGCGGTACAGCGTGATGTCCAGTGCGCCGGAGGGCACCGTCACACCGGCGAAGTCGGTGATGTTGCGTGCCAGCCGGGCGGCGAGCGTGACACCGCGGGTGGGGATGCCGAGCAGGACCACGTGCGGCGCGTCGGGGCCGTCCAACGCGGTCTTCTCGATGATCTGATGCGCGATGCGCGAGATGGTCCGGCCTACGTCGGCGGCGGACATCAATTCCCGGTCTGGGCTGGGGGCAGCCAAAGTGACCTGGACCTCCTTCTCCGCCTCTCTGGACGGATCGTTAAAGGACGTCGAACTGCGGGGCAGCTTAGCACCCGCGCTTCGCTCGCGGAAACGACGGGCTGCGGCAGGCCGGGCGCCGCTGAGTACGCTGACACGGTGAAACTCGACGGCAACCAGGCGTCCATCAACGAGGCGATCGACGCGGGTCTGCTCGCGGGCGCGGTCACCATGGTGTGGCAGGGCGGCAAGGTGTTGCAGGTCGGCGAACTCGGCCACCGCGACGTCAACGCCGGCCTGCCGATGCAGCGCGACACCATCTTCCGGATCGCGTCGATGAGCAAGCCCGTGACGGTGGCCGCTGCGATGGCGTTAATCGAGGAGGGCAAGTTCGCGCTGAGCGATCCAGTGGCGCCGTACCTGCCCGAGATCACCAACCTTCGAGTGATGGCCGACCCGGCCGGCCCGTTGGACAAGACCGTGCCCCTGCAACGGCCGATCACGTTCGACGACCTGATGACGCATCGCAGCGGCCTTGCGTACGCGTTCTCGGTGGGACCCCCGCTGAGCCGGGCATACGGCAAGCTGATGTTCCGCCAGGATCAGGACCGCTGGCTGGCCGAGCTGGCCCGGCTACCGCTGGCCCATCAGCCCGGTGACCACCTCACCTACAGCCACGCCACCGACGTTCTGGGCATCGCGTTGTCCCGAGTCGAGGGCAAGCCGCTGACCGACGTGCTGGCCGAGCGCATCTTCGATCCCCTCGGCATGACCGACTCCGGATTCTCGGTGAGCCACGATGGGCGTCGCCGAGCGGCGACGATGTATCAGCTGGACGAGCAGAACACGTTGCGCGACGACGTGATGGGCCCAGCGCCGGTGGTACCGCCGACGTTCTGCGCGGGCGGCGCAGGGCTCTGGTCGACGGCAGACGACTACCTCGCCTTCATCCGGATGCTGCTCGGGAACGGCACCGTCGACGGGGTCCGCGTGTTGTCCGAGGAGTCGGTGCGGTTGATGCGCACCGACCGGCTGACCGACGAGCAGAAGAAGTTCCCGTTCCTTGGGATGCCGTTCTGGCGTGGCCGCGGCTTCGGGCTGAACCTGTCGGTGGTGACCGACCCGGCGCAGTCCCGTCAGCTGTACGGGCCAGGCGGATTGGGCACGTTCAGCTGGCCAGGCGCGTATGGGACGTGGTGGCAGGCCGACCCGTCAGCGGACCTGATCATGCTGTACCTGATCCAGAACCATCCGGATCTGAGCCCCGACGCCGCTGCCGCCGCGGTGGCGGGCAACACGGCCCTGGCCAAGCTGCAGGCCGCGCAGCCGCGATTCGTCCGGCGCACCTACGACGCGCTGGAGCTCTGAGCCCGCAGCTGGGCGCCGAGCCTGCGGGGAGATCGTGCCGCGCGCCGATTGCGTGATCTCACAGCGGTTTCGGAGCTGCCGGCGCGTCGTGCGGTATCCAGCATCGGTGTCGCCGTCCAGCACGAGGACGACAATGGTTGTGGCGTCAGCCGTTTCGCGGTCCATGACATCAGTCAATGCCCGCGACCTAGGTGCACGATGTGCGCCGGTTGTGTGGTGGGCAGGGGTTACCCGGTGCGGGTCTCCGACTGTTCGCGACTACGGCGGCGATGTATCGCCACACCTGCGACGACGATGACCGCCGCCGAGATCGCCGACAGCAGGATCGACGACTGCTGTCCGGGATCGAATGCCATCAGCACGAGGATCACGGCGATGCCCACGACGGTCGCGATGGTCAGGTACGGGAACAGCCACATCTTCACTGGGGCCTGGTCCCCCTCTGCGCGCATCTTGCGGCCGAGAACCAGCTGGCTCGAGGCGATGGCGAGGTAGACGAACAATGCGACCGCGCCGCTGGTCGCCAGCAGGTAACCGAAGATCTTCTCCGGCAACAGGTAATTGCCGATGACGGCGACGAAGCCAACCACCATCGACGCCAACACTGCGACCCACGGGACACCGTTGCGCGCGATCTTGCGCACCGCCTGTGGCGCGTCCCGGCGCGTGGCCAGCGAGAACAACATGCGGGACGCGGTGTACAGGGCGGAGTTCAGGCACGACGCCACGGCGGTGAGGATCACCAGGTCCATGATCAGGCCCGAGCCGGGGATGCCGATGGCCTCCAGCGTGGACTGGTATGACCCGTCGGGCAGCTGGTCGTAGGGCATCAGTGCGACGATCACGAAGATCGAACCGATGTAGAACAACGAGATTCGCCAGATCACCGAATTGACGGCCTTGCTGATACCGGTCTGGGGATCGGGCGACTCGGCGGCGGCGATGGTGACGATCTCGGTGCCCATGAAGGAGAACATGGTGACCAGCAGGCCGGCGATCACCGCCCCGAATCCGTTCGGCATGAAGCCGTCCGGCTCCCACAGATGGTGAATGCCACTGACGTGTGAGTCCGGGAACAGCCCGAAGATGGCGGCAATGCCGATGCCGATGAACGCCACGATCGCGATCACCTTGATGAGCGCGAACCAGAACTCGAACTCACCGTAATTGCCGACGCTGGCGAGGTTGGTCACCGTGAGCAGCAGCGTGACGGCCAACGCCCAGATCCATTGGGCCCCACCGATGAGGCCGGTCAGGATATCTGCGGCGGCGGTCGCTTCAACGGGGATCACCAGCACCCAGAACCACCAGTAGAGCCAACCGACGGTGAAGCCGGCCCACGGACCGAGCGCGCGTTCGGAGTAGACCGAGAACGACCCGGTGTCGGGATGTGCAGTCGCCATCTCGCCCAGCATCCGCATCACCAGGACCACCAGGGTGCCCGCCAGGAAGTACGAGATGAGGACGGCGGGTCCGGCCTCCTTGATGGCGTTCTTGGAACCGACGAACAGTCCCGCGCCGATGACCCCGGCAATCGAGATCATCGTGATGTGACGCGATTTCAGACTCGTGCCCAGCCCGCCGGGGAGTGCCTCCGTACCTGGTTCTGCCGTTCCTTTGCTTATCACTCAGCCATTGTGGGTGTCACGACCCACTCGTGCGCGCTATCCGCTGAGAAATTTGGGACCTGGTGCACCACAGACGGAATCCCACGCCAGCGGTCGGACCCGACCCACCATTGTCAGCAAAATGCGTATGCCATACGCTTAACGCCATGACGCAGCCGACCGTGTTGATCAGTGGCGCCGGGGTCGCCGGACCGGCGCTCGCACACTGGCTCTC
>JAOPVF010000571.1 GCA_025963195.1 Mycobacterium sp.
GGACGTTCGGGTCGGCATCGAGTACGACGGACCGCAACATTGGACGGATCCCGCGGTCCGCCAGCACGACATCGACAGGCAAGTCGCGCTGCAGGACCTCGGGTGGAAGATCATCAGGGCGAGCAGGGATCTGCTGAAGTTTCGGCGGTCCACCTTCGTCGCGAGGGTGGCTTCCGCGCTTCGCGACCGGGGCTAGTGCACGAGCGCTAAGCCCGCGAAGGCCAGGATCCAGCTGGCGAAGCTGCCGACCAGGAAGTATTCGGTGACGTCATCGATCCCGAGCCCTGGCGTTCCGTTCTTGTCGCGCTGGGCGGTGATCTCGGGGAACCGGATGATGCTCTTGGCCGCGACGACGGCGGTCGCCATGGTGAGCTGCCCGCCAAGGCCGAGCCCGAGGATGAGCAACCGCTCCATGGGGCCGAGCAGGCGGCCGCCCTTGAGCCGGTCGGAAGGCTGCGGCTGACCTACCGGCTTGACCGCGCCCACCGAGCCAAGCACCAGGCGCACCAATTGATTTGCCGTCGCCAGCTGGACCAGCAGCACGCCGACGATCATCAGCAGCCGATCCGGATCGATGGGGTGGCTGCCGAACAAACCGGACCACGTCGACCAGCGTGCGATGAGCCCGCCGACGTCTGATCCCCAACCGGACAACAGGATCAGCAGCGCGACGCCCGTTCCGAACACTGCCAGTGGCAAGGCCTGGTTGGTACCCATGCGCTCGGCGCGGCCGCACAGCGACAACCAGCCGACGCTCGTCACGGCGGCGATGACGAGCGGTGGCACGTCGCCGAGATGCCACAGCGCACCCAGCAGCGCGCATGCCGCGACGACCAAGAGGGCCACCACGGTCGGCAACCACCGGATGCCGACGAGACGCCGGCACACGTCACCGATCCCCACCGCGATGAGCAGCACGGCCAGTGCACTCATCGAATGTCCGAAAGGTACTGAGACGCCGTCACGATGAGGTCCAATCCGTCGCGGCCCGCGCGTTGGGACACCGCCGACGCGCTGATGCCCTCCTCGTCGGCGAGTTCCTTCTTGGACCGGTTGTGCACGAGACCTCTCAGGATGCGGATGGACCGTTCATCGAGCGATCCAAGCATGTGGTCCCGACAGATCAGCGCGGCGTTGATCGGATCCGCGGCGGGGCCGTCGGGGTCCATGGTCCGGTACGACGTGCGCACCAGCGCGAGGCCGGGTCGGCGTTGGGCGATCGCCGTCCACTCGATGGCTTCGCGCGCTGCCCACCACCCCGGCCCGTCCTGGATTCCGGTGTCGCGGTCGAGCACGGTGGCAGGACCCCAGCCGACGCCGAAGCGGACGTCCACGGCAGGTGCGAGGGCCAGTCGAACCGACAGCGCGGCGGCGATCGCCATGCCGACGGTCGGGTAGGTGCCTTGAAATTCGTCGCCGACGGTGAAGGCGGGGGCCTCCAGGGCGTCGTCGGCGATGCTGGTCAGAGCCGCGGTCACGTTGCGATGGAGGGCGCGACGGTCGACGGCGTCGCGCGATCCGACGACGTCCCCGATCAACGTCGCTTTCGAAGCATGTGCCTTCGATGAAGGCATTGGCTTCGTCTTCGTCATATGAAGATTATAGCTTCACTTTGTGAAAGTGAATCTAAAAGCTTCATTGGTCGTCTTCGGTCTGGGACTCCACCACTGTCTTGGAGGGCGCATAACGTTCCCACAACACCGCCCCCACACATGCCGTGACCACCCATCCCGTTCCCACCGCACCGCACCACGTCAGCAACGCCATCGCCACACCGATCGGGCCCAGTTCATCCCATCCGTCGAGCAGGGGCGGGAAAAGCCAGCGCGATCCCAGCGGCAGCACGATTCCGTCGATCACCACACCGGCAAGTCCCGCGAGCATCAGGTAATTGCGGCCGCGCCCACCGTCGCGGACCAGAAGGGCCGGGGTGAGTGACCAGAAGAGCCAGACCGGCACCAAGGAGACCGCGAAGCGGACCATCCGCATCCCGGCGTGGTGATCGCCGCCGAACGCGATCCGGTCGCGAAGGCCGATCATGGCCAGGTACAGCGCGAACCACGCCAATCCGCGCCACAATCTACTGCCGATCCCGAACTGCTGGCGGTGCCAGGCCTTGGCGAAGATCCCGGCGATCATGATGCCCATCGGGATGCCCCAGACGAGAAAGCCCGCGACGCCGAGAAACGTCCAGCTGGACCGCAGCGCGGACGAATGACCGAACGCCTCACGCACGTGATCGGATGCGGGCCGGACCAGACCGAGCTCGCGGATGACGAGCGTGCCGGGGCTGGCGTTGTCGGCGAATCCCCTCATGTAGGAAAAGCCCATGATCATCAGGGGGATCACGGTGGTGAACAGCTGCACCGACACCATCGCGCCCAGCATGCTGCCGTCGATCTCGTTGAAGCGCGCGACGATCGCCGCGACGGGTCGCAAGCGCCTGGCCTCGGCCAACCGTCGGTAGCGTTCCTGGAGTCGCTGCACACCGCTCTGGCGCAGGTCCGAAGGACTGGTGCCGTCGCTCATGGCCCCGGACGTTACCTCGGGAGGCTGTCAGTCGACGACGAAGGAGACCGCGCTCCGTAGGTGCATGACGGCCTCGGCGACGATCGCAGGAACCAACTCCGCGCACGATGGCAGATCGTCGAGGACGCCCGCGACCTGCCCCGACGCGAGCACACCCGCTTCGGTGTTCCCCTCGACGAGCCCGGCCTTCAGCAGCATGGGGGTGTTGGCTGCCATCACGACCTGCGACCACGTCAGTTCCTTGCCGTGCCGCATCGCCAGGCCGTCCTTGATCATCGACAGCCACGTCATACCCGACATCTTCTTGAACTTCTGCGCATTGCCGACCGCCGCGGTGAAACCACGGACGGGCGAACCGCTTTCCAACTTCTCGACCAGCCCGGTGCGCAGTACGCGGTGCGGCATGCCGTCCACGCGCTTCGACACCACCGTGCCGTCCAGGCCCGCGTCCAGGTACCGCTGCTTGACCGCATCGGGCACGGTCGAGTCCGACGTCAACAGGAATCGTGTGCCCATCGCCACGCCCGCGGCACCATAGGACAGCGCTGCGGCCAGGCCGCGACCGTCGAAGAAGCCGCCAGCAGCCACCACCGGGATGTCCACGGCGTCGAGCACCGACGGCAGGAGCAGCGTGGTCGCGACCGGCCCGGTGTGGCCGCCGCCCTCGCCGCCCTGCACGATCACTGCATCGGCGCCCCAGCCCGCTACCTTCTTGGCGTGCTTGGCCGCGCCGACCGACGGGATGACCACCACGCCAGCCTCTTTCAGCCGCGCGATCAGCTCGGGCTTCGGCGCCAACGCGAAGGACGCGACCTTCACGTCCTCGCGGATCAGCAACTCGATCCGGTCGTTCGCATCGCCCGCGTCGGCACGGATGTTGATGCCGAACGGCTTGTCGGTGGCGGCCTTGACCTTCGTCACCGCGGTCGCCAGTTCGTCGAGCGTCATGGTCGCCGAGGCCAGGATGCCCAGACCGCCCGCATTCGACGTCGCCGCCACCAGGCGTGCACCCGCCACCCAGCCCATCCCGGTCTGCACGACGGGATGCTCGATGCCGATCAGCTCGGTCAATGGAGTCCGCAGCTTGCTCATCGGTTAAGCCTTCACTTCCTTGTCCCGCAGCGCCTTCGGGTCGATCACCTCGCGGATCAGCCTCTGCTCGTCGCCGGTGGGCAGGCGTGAGGTCTGCGCGACATCCAGGTCGTGCACCTCGAACGACGTGTTCTCGCGGACCTGTTCGGGCTCGACGCCCGGATGCAGCGACACCGCGCGCATCTGGTGGTCGGGGCCGTTGAAGTCGAACACGCCCAGGTTGGTCACCACCCGGAAGACATTGACGAAGCGGTACGCCGGGTTGTCGGGTTCGACCTTGTCCCAGCCGATGCCGGACACGATGTCGACGGAGTCGCCGAACACCCGCTTCGAGTGGTTGCCCACCCAGTAGCTGGTCGCGTGGTTGATGGTGTTGCCAGGCGAACCACGGACGCCGAACATCTGGCGCGTCGGGTGCTGCAGCGGGCCGAATGCCGACAGGTTCTGATTTCCATAGCGATCAATCTGGTTGGCGCCCATGACGACATGGCGCCTGCCCCAGGCCAGCGTCTCGAAGACGCGGCCGAACGGCATCCAGCCCTCGATCGCTCCGCTGACGCCGATTGCAGGGGTATCCGCCAGCAATCGCGCTTCGCCGTCGGTCAACAGGATGTCGGGGGAGAAGGTCAGACGGGCCAGTCGGGCGCCGACGGCCACCATGGTCGCCATCGGGCTGACCATGATCTCGCCCGCATCGCGGAACAACTCGGCGCACGCGACCGCACACACTTCCGCTCGGGTCACGGAAATCACTTGGTGGCCTCCTGCCCGGCATCGCCGAACTTGCGCACTGCGGCCTGGTAGTCGGCTTCGCTCCCGGACAGATACGTGGCGACGAATTCCTGCCACGTCTCTTCGGAACCGGCGGCCTCCGCGTAGTGCCGCTGGAACTTCTCGTCGCGATGGTAATCCGGCTCAGCGGTGGTGAAGTGCGCCCCATTGGGGGCCTCGACCACGCTGTCGACCATCATCCGGTTGATCAGCAATGCTTGCGGCGGAACGGATTTCACCAACTCTTCGGTTGGCACCACCTTCTCGACCGACAGGTACCGCCGGTCCGCGGCCATCAGGAACAGATCGTCGAAGTAGGGGTCGATGCCGGTGTAGGCAGCATTGCCAGAAGCGTCACCCAGATTCAGGTGAACGAACGCAGCGTCCAGCGTCAGCGCGGGCATCGCGACAAGCTCCTCGAAGCCACCATCGGTGGGGTACGGCGACGTCACGGTCTTGAGCTCGTCGCCCCAGAATGCGCGAACGTCGCTGCCGAGCCCGGCCCGGATCGGCAGGAACGGCAAGCGTTGCGCTGCCGCCTGCAGCCCGCAGCGCAGCATGCCCTCGTCCATCTCGCGCGCCTCGATGGCGCCGGTGGTGCGGGCCTTCGCGAACCATGGGTCGTAGAACGGTGGCGAGTCCAGCGACACAAACCCGTAGTACATGCGTTTGACCTTGCCGACGGAACACAGCAGCCCGACGTCGGGCCCGCCGTAGGAGACGACGGTGAGATCGGTGACGCCGGTGCGCAACAGCGCCCGAACGAACGCCATGGGCTTGCGCCGCGAGCCCCACCCACCGATGCCGATGGTCATGCCGCTCTCGATCGACGAGACAGCGTCGTCGAGCGTCGTCCTCTTGTCCGTCATCCCCGTCACTTCGCTCCCTTGTCGGTTCCGGCGAACGCGTCCCGGTGCTCGTCGGACACTCCGGCCAGGTTGAGCTCGAACGTAAAGCCTTGCTCCATCCGGTATCTGGCGTTGACGGGCTGTATGTCGATGAAGTTGAGCGCCTCCTTGGCGGCGCGGATCACCCTGGTGTCCTTGGTTGCGATGTCGCGGGCCACCCGCAGAGCGGACTCGTCGAGTTCGGCGCGCGGCACCACCTCGTGCACGGAACCGAAGTGGTGCAGCGTCTCTGCGTCGACCGTCGCGGCGGTGAAGAACAGCCGCCGCATCATGTGTTGCGGCACCAGCCGCGACAGGTGAGTGGCCGCGCCGAGCGCGCCGCGCTCGACTTCGGGCAGACCGAACTTGGCGTCGTCGGAGGCGACGATGACGTCGGAGTTGCCGACCAGGCCGATGCCGCCGCCCACGCAGAAGCCGTTGACCGCCGTCACGACGGGCACCTCGCACTCGTACACGGCGCGGAAGGCGTGAAAGCAACCGCGATTGGCGTCGATGAGCGCAGTGAAGCCCTCGGTGTTCTGCATCTCCTTGATGTCGACGCCGGCGTTGAAGCCGCGGCCCTCGGCGCGCAGGATCACCACGTGGGTGCTGCGATCGCGGCCCGCGGCGGTGATCGCATCGCCGAGTTCGAACCAGCCGCGCGACGGAATGGCATTGACCGGTGGGTAGTCCACGGTGACCGAGACGATGCCCGGTTCCACGGTCTTGGTGGTGATGGTCACGAGAACTCCAGTGGCTCCGAGATTGATGTAGCTACCTAAGCAAGCACTTGCTTGGTACGCTAGCACAGTGACCGACGCCGCTGACAGTGCTGGGTTCAACTTCCAGTTGGATGGACGAGTCGTTCTGGTGACCGGCGGCGTGCGCGGAGTTGGCGCAGGCATCAGCGCGGTATTCGCCGCACAGGGCGCGACCGTCGTGACGTGTGCGCGCCGTCCCGTCGAGGGATTGCCGTACGAATTCCATGTCTGCGACGTCCGCGACGACGACGCGGTCAAGGCGCTCATCGACACCATCGCGGCGACGCACGGCCGACTCGACGTCGTCGTGAACAACGCGGGCGGATCGCCCTACGTGCTGGCCGCCGAGTCGTCGTCGAGGTTCAGCACCAAGATCATCGAGTTGAACCTGCTTGCGCCGCTATCGGTCTCGACGCACGCGAACGCGGTCATGCAGCAGCAGGAAGGCGGTGGTTCGATCGTCAACATCACCAGCGTCAGCGGCCGCAGGCCCACTCCTGGCACCGCGCCCTACGGCGCGGCCAAGGCGGGCATGGAGAGCCTGACCAGCACCCTCGCTGTCGAGTGGGCGCCGAAGGTCCGGGTGAATTCAGTGGTGGTCGGCATGGTGGAGACCGAGCAGTCCGAGCTGTTCTACGGCGACGCCGACTCCATCGCCGCGATCTCGAAGAACGTCCCGCTCGGCCGACTCGCACAGCCAACGGACGTCGGTTGGGCCGCGGCATTCCTGGCGTCCGACGCGGCGGCCTACGTCAGCGGCGCGTCACTCGAGGTGCACGGCGGCGGCGAGCCGCCGCACTATCTGGCCACCACAACAGCTGACATCAAATAGGCAAGGGAGACAAAGGGATATGGGACTGGTCGACGGCCGCGTGGTCATCGTGACGGGTGCAGGCGGCGGCATCGGACGCGCCCATGCGCTGGCGTTCGCCACCGAGGGTGCGCGCGTGGTGGTCAACGACATCGGCGT
>JAOPVF010000021.1 GCA_025963195.1 Mycobacterium sp.
GGATCGATGCGTATCCTCAGGTCACCGGCAACGCCGATGGTCGGGGTGAAGGCGATACCGCTGTCGACGCAGAACACGCTCCACGACGGTGACACGCCCATCCCCGAGCGCTGGAAGTCGCCGAGTCGCCGCAGTGGCACGTACTTGGCCCTCGTGACGCCTGCCAGATCGGTCACCGAACCGGCGACGAGTTCCACCCCGTCGGCGCGCAGTTCCTCGATGCGATCGTCGCTCGACACCGGCATCCAACCTCCTCCTCCGCGTGAAGGCTCCGCGTGACTCTTCGAGAAAGCTATGTCATGAACGTTTCAGATTCTTTAAAATACTCCGATTAGGATCGATTCATAAGATCTAGACAGGGGGAAGGCCGATGTGCCGGCTGCTGGGTGTCGTCTCCGCAACACCGATCACCGTCGCCGACGCCGTCGGCGACAACGTGCTGAAGGACTTCGTCGCGCTGACCAAGGTGCACGGTGACGGCTGGGGCGTCGCGGCCATCGACGAACGAGGGGACGATCCCCACGTCAAGGTCTCAGCGGGCAGCGCACTGGACGACCCCGCCTTCACCGCGGTCACCCACGACCAGCGGGCCCCTGCCAGCATTGTCCACCTGCGCTGGGCCACCAATGGGCTTGCGGTGCAACCGCAGAACTCCCATCCCTTCCTCGCCGACGGAATGGCCATGGCGCACAACGGATCCATCAAGCCGATGGATCTGCTGGACGATCTTCTCGAACCCACGATCGCCGCCTCGCTGCGTGGTACCACCGACAGTGAGCGCTACTTCGGACTGATTCGCCAGCATCGCAGCGCCGCACCGGATTTCGCGGAGGCCGTGCGGAGGGCGGTGACGCAGTTGCGACGGATCTACCCCGATGCCAGCCTGAACGCACTCCTTCTCGGCGAGGACCAGCTGATCGTCGTCCACGCGCATGCCAAGAGCCAGTTGGTCGATGAGGACATCGAGGAGATCACCGCTGCCGAGCTGCCGGCCGACCATCTGGAGGACTACTTCGCGCTGCGGTCGGCCCGCACCCACGACGGCGCCTTGATCGTCGGATCCACCGGGTTCGGCGACCTCGCGTGGGAGCCGCTGCCATCGGAGTGCGTCGTCGCCATCGCCTTGGCGGACTCGTCGATGACGCAGCATCCCCTCGGATGACGGTCCGGGGCGAGCGAAGCGACGGGATGGCGGTCCGGGGCGAGCGAAGCGACGGGGTGTTGCGAGAGAGCGTGGCCACCCGCGCCAATGCGGCGCTTCCAGCCCTGAGCCGCGCGGAACGCCGGGTCGGACGTGCGCTTCTCGCGGACTATCCCAGCGCCGGATTGGCCAGCGCAGCGAGGCTTGCCGAACGTGCCGAGGTCAGCCCGCCCACGGTGCTGAGGTTCGCGCAGTCGCTTGGCTACGACGGGTACACCGACCTGCAAGTCGCGCTGCGCGCCGAGCTGACCGCACAATCCAGTGGACCGATCACCCGGCTGCCGGAGGCACCGGCGGCGGGTGGGCTGCTCGATGGGCTGTTGCAGCAGGCCCGCGGCCAGAACGACCGGGCCATGGAGACATTGGCCCTGCTTCCGGCCTCGGCGCTGGAGGCCGCGGTCGCGCTGTTGGCGGATATCGGCCGCCCGCTGCATCTGCACGGCGGGCGGTTCTCGCAACTCCTGGCCATGCATCTGGCCGCGCATCTCGAACAGCTGCGTCCCGGGGTGCGGTTGCTCGCCGACCCCAGCGGCCGCGACCTCGGCACGATGATGGAACTGACGCGCCGCGACGTCGTCGTGGTGTTCGACTACCACCGGTACCAACGCAGCTCGGAGGAGCTGGCAGCCAGCGTGCATCGCGCCGGTGCGACCGTCTTGCTGATCACCGACGACCTCGCGTGCCCGGTGGCGCCCGACGCCGAAGTGGTGCTCGCGGCGTCAAGCACCGTCGGCACGGTGTACCAGAGCATGGCCGCGGGCTTCCTGCTCACCGAGCTGCTCATCCCGCTGGTCATCGATGCCATTGGCGAACCCGCGCGCACGCGGATGGCATTGTGGGAGGAGCAGCGCCGCGCCGAACTGTTGCCCTGAGCGCCGTATTGCATACCCTGATCAAATGGCCGGAGGGACGAAGCGCTTACCGCGCGCCGTGCGCGAGCAGCAGATGCTCGACGCCGCGGTGCAGATGTTCTCCGTCAACGGCTATCACGAGACCTCGATGGACGCGATCGCCGCGCAGGCCGAGATCTCCAAACCGATGCTCTACCTCTATTACGGGTCGAAGGAAGAGCTGTTCGGTGCGTGCCTGAACCGCGAACTGGGTCGCTTCGTCGAGAAGGTGCGCGCCGACATCGACTTCACGCAGAATCCAAAGACGTTGCTGCGCAACGCCGTGGTGTCGTTCCTGAGCTACATCGACGCCAACAGGTCGTCGTGGATGGTGCTCTACACCCAGGCGACCAGCTCGCAGGCGTTCGCCCACACCGTGCGAGAGGGCCGGGAGCGGATCATCGACCTGGTGGGCAGGCTCCTGCTGTCGGGCACCAGGCACCCCGAACCGGACACCGACTTCGACATGATGGCCGTCGCGCTGGTGGGTGCTGGCGAGGCGGTGGCCACCAGGGTCAGTACCGGCGATGCCGACGTCAACGAGGCCGCCGAGCTGATGATCAATCTGTTCTGGCGGGGGCTGAAGGGCAGGCCGTCTGATACCGGTGCTCCCACCGATCCGGCCGCCGCTGCCGCCAACTGAGCCCGCGTCCGGCCGCCGTCGGCGCGGTCGACCGTGGGGTGTTCGCCCGTCGATCTTCGCTTTTTAGGCGGGCATTGTCCCGCTGCGGGCAATCGGCAAGATGTAGCGCCGGGCGTAGTCGGCCACCTCCGCCTTGCTGTGCAGAGCCGGTCCCGAATGGGGTGCCAGCAGCAGCGAGTGCGCGATCCGGACCAGCACTTCGGCGAGTGCGACCGGGTCGGCGATGGTGAGACCGTCGGCCTTGGCCGCTCGCCGCATGTTCTCCGCGCCGAAGGCGATCGCCATGTCCATGGACGGACCCGCGGCCGTGGTCAAGAAGGGCAGCACCACTTCCGGTTCGGTCGCCAGCTCCCGTGCCATGAGCGGGTGGCTGCGCACGCACCACAGGATCCCCGTGAAGCCGCAGACGACCTTGTCGTCGAAGGAGTCCAACTGGCGCGCTTCTTCGTACACGTCGGTGAAGAGCCGTTTGAACTCGGTCATCACAGCGGTCAGGAGTAGCTCGTTCTTTGCTGGCCAGCGCCGGTACACGGTCATGTGCGACACGCTTGCGTACTTGGCCACCTGCTCGACCGTCGCGCGCTTCACGCCGAAGTCGACGAGAACCCGCAGGGCCGCGTCGAGAATCGCGACTCCGGTGCGATCGGGCTCTTGATCGTCGGCCATGGCCGTGTTCCTTCGATGGTTAGGGTGTTACGCGGTTGCTAACAGCGAGTATGGCACGGCCTCGCATCGATCCGACGGCATGCGCCGTCGGCATTCAGGAATTCTGCGCGAGCAGGCTGACGGAGCGGTTGTTATGCTGTTATCGGTAACTTAACATGTGCACGTCAGGGGTCGGGGAGGGCCGCATGCGATCACGGTTCACGAGTCAGTCCAGTCACGGAACTCGGCTGACGGGTGGGCAGGCGTGAAGACCCTGATCCGAGATCGCTTCACCATTGCGGTCGTGGCCGGCCTCATCGCGATAGTCGGAATCGTCGCCTTCTACTATCCGATTCAGCTCAGCGACTACGACCCCTGGGGGATCAAGATTCCGTGTGGCACCGCGATGTCGCCGGACGTCGACCAGGCGGTCGAAGCCGACATGTACACCGCGAACCCACCCGCCGGGGCGGCCTCATCGGGGCCCACTCAATATGCGGCGCAATGTAACCAGGCCGTGTGGATCCGCCGGGGATGGTCGGTGCCGCTGACCTTGGCCGGCGTGATCGTGGTTGGAGTGATAGCGCTGGGCCGCTGGCCCAAGTCCGCTTCCGAATCGGAGGCCGAGTCTCGCGAAGCGTTATCCAAGGACTGATTCCGTGCCGTGCGCGGATCGTACGACTCGCGGGACAGCACGAACGAGTGGCCAATGGGGCACCTGGTACCAGACACCGGTGCGGCGTCCCCAACGTGCGGAGATCGTGCGCCATGACCCATGTCCTGCACCCCATTGCTGATACCGGCGCGGAGCCGCCGGAAGTCGTGGTAGTCACGAGCATGCGCAGAAAACTGTGGTCGGCGGTCGCCGGACAGCTCGGCCGCCCGCACGGTCGCCTCAACCGAGTCGTCGCCCTTGCGCTCAACCGGGGGAACCGTCCCGCGGTCGCCGCCGCCGTGCGGGCGTCGGCAGCCGCGCCGGGTGACGTGGTGGCCGACATCGGCTTTGGCGGCGGCGTCGGCCTTTCGATGCTGCTCGACCGCGTCGGCGCCGACGGCGTCGTGCACGGAATCGAGATCTCCCGCGAGATGCTCGACCGCGCGAGGGGGCGCAACATCCGGCACCGGGCCGCTGGCCAATTGCGGTTGTCGGAGGGCTCGCTCGTGGCGCTTCCGCTGCCGGACCACTGCCTGGACACCGCGATTACCGTCAACACCATCTACTTCGTTGCCGACCTCGACACGGCCTGCACCGAGCTGGCGCGGGTCGTGCGTCCCGGTCGGCGCCTCGTCGTCGGCATCGGTGACCCGGAAGCCATGGCGCGGCTGCCATTCACCGACTACGGCTTCATCCTCCGGCCCGTCGACGACGTGATCGCCACCCTGCGTCGAGCCGGGTTCGACCTGACCGATCATCAGCATCTCGACGACATCGCGATCCCGCATCACCTGCTGATCGTCACTCGCTCGGCCGTACGCCGCGCATGACGCGACCTCAGGTCCTCTCGGTGATCATCGTGGTGACGACAGCGCCCTCACGGTTCCGGTCAGGTGCGGGTAGCCCTTAGACAGGTTCCGCAGCGACAAGTCCCAGCCGTCAGCGGTCCGGTCGACGTAGAGGCCCGCCCGCGCAGGCAGCACCACCGGCTTGCCGAATCGCACCCCGTACTCCACGGCGTCGGGAAGTTGACCCTCGATGTTGGCCAGAACCGCTGCAGCGCTGAACATTCCGTGCGCGATGACGGTCGGGAAGCCGAACAACTTGGCCCCGATCGGGTTGGTGTGGATGGGATTGTGATCGCCGCCCACCGACGCGTAGCGACGGATCTGGCCAGGCGTGATGCGCAACACCGCGTTCGGCGGCGGTAGCTTCGGCTGTTTCTTCTGCTCCGGCTTGGGCTCGCCGGACAGGCTGGTCCGCTGCTGGTGCAGGAACGTCGTCACTTGGTGCCAGGCGGTGTCATTGCCCACCTTGACGTCGGTCACCAAGTCGACCAACAGGCCCTTGCGGTGTTCGCGGAGATTCTCCGCGTGCACCGCGACGTCGACGGTGTCGGTGACCGAGATCGGCTGGTACTGCGTGATGCGATTCTCGACGTGCACCGAACCCATTGCGGCGAAGGGAAAGTCGAAACCACTCACCAGTGCCATCACCGACGAGAAGGTCAGCGCGAACGGGTATGTCAGCGGCACGGTGTCGCCGAACCGCAGCCCGGTGACCGCGGCGTACTCGGCGACGTTGGTCGGGTCGATGGCCAATCCGTCGACGGCCACGGTGCGATCGGGCAGGGCGCCATTGCGCGGGATGAACGGCAACGCGCCCGCTGCTGCCCTGAGCAGGTTCAGCAGTCCATTGGGTTGACCCTCGGTGCGTTGCTCCACGATGTCAACCATAGTTCTAGGCCCCGAGCAGGGCCTGGCCGCACACCCGAATCGTGTTGCCAGTAACCGCGTTGGATGCCGGGCTGGCGAAGTAGGCGATGGCCTCGGCCACGTCGACCGGCAGACCGCCCT
>JAOPVF010000053.1 GCA_025963195.1 Mycobacterium sp.
ACGTTGACGGTGAACCCTGCGTTCTCCAGCGCGGTCCTGGCCGCGTCCAGCGATTGACCGTGCACGTCGGGCACACGTGCGTCGCGGGCACCGAACACGCTTATCCCGACCGTCACCACGACGGCCAGCACCGCGAGCATCGCGACGGCGATCACCCATCTGCGAATCCCTCTGCTGCGCGCGGGGATCGGCTCCGTGGGCTGCAGGGAGCCCCCACGCGACGGCGCCGTCGACAGCAGGTTGGATCGGTCGGCGTCGGTGAAGACCTTGGGGGCATCGGGTGCCTCACCGCTGTGCACGCGAATCAGGTCGGTGCGCATGTCCGCCGCACTCTGATACCGGTTCTCGGGATTCTTGGCCAACGCCTTGAGCACCACGGCATCCAACTCCGGGGAGATGGCGTCGTTCCGCTTGGACGGGCGAACCGGGTCCTTGCGCACGTGCTGGTAAGCCACCGAGACTGGCGAGTCGCCGACGAAAGGCGGCTTGCCCGTGAGCATTTCGTAGAGCACACAGCCCAGCGAGTACACGTCCGAGCGGGCATCGACGTTCTCTCCGCTCGCCTGCTCGGGGGACAGGTACTGGGCGGTGCCGATGACGGCGGAGGTTCTGGTGAGTCTGTTGCCGGTGTCGGCCAGCGCGCGGGCGATGCCGAAGTCCATCACCTTCACCGCGCCGGCCTTGCTGATCATGATGTTGGCCGGCTTCACGTCGCGGTGGATGATGCCGTTCTGGTGGCTGAAGTTCAGCGCCTCACAGGCGTCGGCGATCACCTCGACGGCCTGCTGCTGCTCCATCGGACCGTCGTTGCGCACGATGTCGCGCAGCGTCACGCCGTCGACGTACTCCATCACGATGTAGGGCAACGGCCCCTCGGGCGTCTCGGCTTCACCCGTGTCGTACACCGCGACGATCGACGAATGATTGAGCGATGCGGCGTTCTGCGCCTCCCGGCGGAAGCGCAGATAGAAGCTCGGGTCGCGGGCCAGGTCTGCGCGCAGCACCTTGACCGCGACGTCGCGGTGAAGCCGCACGTCGCGGGCCATGTGGACCTCCGACATGCCGCCGAACCCGAGGATGTCGCCCAGTTCGTAGCGGTCGGACAGGTTCTGAGGAGTGGTCATCGCCATGTTTGTTCTAGGACCGAGGGTAACGGTGGTATCCCACCTTCCCACGCCATCGCCACCCGAATCGGTCGGTGGCCCGCTCGGCATCCGTGGTGAGACGCTACCGACCATGTCCACGCGTGCCGCCACCCTCGACGATCTCGACGCCATCGCCGAGATCTACCGCCACTACGTCGCCACCAGCATCGCCACGTTCGAAATGGACTCACCGGATGGCGCCGAGTGGCGTCGCCGGTTCGCCGCGATTACCGACGCCGGCCTGCCGTTCCTGGTCACCGAGCGCGACGGGGCCGTCGCCGGATACGCGTACTGCGGGCCGTGGAAGTCCAGGCCCGCCTACCGCGCGACCGTCGAGGACTCGGTCTACGTTGCGCCGTCGGCCATCGGGAAGGGCTGCGGCACCGAACTGGTGCGCGCTCTCCTCGACGCTTGCAGCGCGGCGGGCGTCAGGGAGGTGATCGCGGTGATCGCCGACACGGGCGACCCGGCCTCGGTCGAGTTGCACCGCCGGTGCGGCTTCGTGGAGGCCGGAAGGCTGACCCGCGTGGGCTTCAAGCACGGCCGGTACGTGGACACGGTGCTGCTGCAGCGCACCCTGGCTTGAGACGATTACGTCCGGAATTCCCCGGCGTGGGAAGATGGGACGCGTGTTGCGATGGATAACTGCCGGTGAATCGCACGGCCGCGCCTTGGTGGCCGTGGTCGAGGGCATGGTTGCCGGCGTCAGCGTCACCACCGAGGACATCGCAGGCGAGCTGAAACGGCGTCGTCTCGGCTACGGCCGCGGCGCCAGGATGAAGTTCGAGGCCGACGAGGTCACCGTGCTGGCCGGGGTCAGGCACGGAATCACGCTCGGCGGCCCGATCGCCATCGAGATCGGCAACACAGAGTGGCCCAAGTGGGAGACCGTGATGTCCGCCGACCCGGTGGATGCGGCCGACCTGGACGTCGCCCGCAACGCGCCGCTGACCCGACCGCGGCCCGGCCACGCCGACTACGCGGGCATGCTCAAGTACGGCTTCGACGACGCGCGGCCGGTGCTGGAGCGCGCCAGCGCCCGCGAGACCGCCGCCAGGGTCGCCGCAGGCACGGTTGCCCGCGCGTTCCTGCGCGAGGCACTCGGTGTCGAGGTGCTGTCGCACGTCATCTCCATCGGCGCGTCGAAACCCTACGACGGCCCGCCGCCGCAGCCGGGCGACCGCGACGCCATCGACGACAGCCCCGTCCGCGCCTACGACAAGGACGCCGAAGAGGCCATGATCGCCGAGATCGAGGCCGCCAAGAAGGACGGAGACACGCTCGGCGGCATCGTCGAGGTGGTCGTCGAAGGGCTGCCGATCGGGCTGGGCTCCTTCACCAGCGGCGAGAACAAGCTGGACAGCCAGCTCGCCGCCGCGGTGATGGGCATCCAGGCCATCAAGGGCGTCGAGATCGGCGACGGCTTCGAGACCGCACGCCGTCGCGGCACCGTCGCCCACGACGAGATCTACCCCGGTCCTGGCGGCGTGATCCGATCCACGAATCGCGCCGGAGGCCTCGAGGGCGGGATGACCAACGGCCAGCCGCTTCGGGTCCGGGCCGCGATGAAGCCCATCTCGACGGTGCCGCGCGCCCTGGCCACCGTCGACATGGCCACCGGCGACGAAGCCGTCGCCATTCACCAGCGCTCCGACGTGTGCGCGGTGCCCGCGGCAGGCGTGGTCGTCGAGACCATGGTCGCGCTGGTGGTGGCTCGCGCGGCGCTGGAGAAGTTCGGCGGCGATTCGCTGGCCGAGACCCGCGCCAACGTGGACAACTACCTGCGCGCCGTCGCCGACCGTGGCAATTCGTCCGGCGGGCAGGAGCGCAGCGACCAGGGGATCGATTCAGGCGGGCAGGCGTCGGGCTGATGGCGCCAAAGGCCGTCCTCGTGGGCATGCCCGGCTCGGGCAAGTCCACCATCGGGCGGCGTCTGGCCAAGGCGCTCGACGTGCCGCTGCTCGACACCGACGTCAAGATCGTCGAGACCACCGGTCGCACCATCGCCGAGATCTTCGTCGACGGTGAACCCGAGTTCCGCCGCATCGAGGCAGACGTGGTGCGCGCGGCGCTGGCCGAGCACGACGGGATCGTCTCGTTGGGTGGCGGCGCGGTCACCTCTGCCGAGGTGCGCGAGGCGCTGGCCGGCCACACCGTGATTTACCTGGAAATTAGTGCCGCCGAGGGTATTCGGCGCACCTGCGGAGGCTCGGGGCGGCCGCTTCTTGCCGGCGCCGACGCGGCCGAGAAGTTTCGCACGCTGATGTCGGCGAGGGTTCCGCTGTACCGCGAGGTCGCCACGATGCGGATCAACACCAACCGTCGCAACCCCGGCGCGGTGGTACGCCACATCGTGCACCGGCTGCACTGCGGGGCAACCGAACCCGAGCGCAGTCGACGACGCCGCAGATCGGCCTGGCGCAGGCTGCCGACGGTCCTCAACCCTGCTCCCACCACCGAGGCCCCGCCGAGTCCCGCGGCGCTTGCCCGCCGAGCGGAAGCACGCAATGACTGAACCCGTGACCGTCAACGTCCTCGTCGAGCGGCCATACCCGGTGATCATCGGTCGTGGTCTGTTGGACGACCTGTCCCGGACGCTCGACGGCCGCCACAAGGT
>JAOPVF010000079.1 GCA_025963195.1 Mycobacterium sp.
TTCTCGAGCAGCTCGTCCAGCACCTATACGAGAAGACCGGCGTGCCGATGCCCGATTTGCGGGCGCTGTCCCGGACCCAGGTGTCGCCCGCCGCGCAACGGCTTGTCGTCTCGGGCAACACGATCGAGGCCATCAAGGTCTACCGCGCCGAGACCAACGTCGATCTGGCCACGGCCAAGCGGATCATCGAGTCCTTGTGACGCTTCGGCGTTAATCCGGTACCGCCGGTTTCATTCGCAGGCCCAACGGGCAAAGATGGGGTCATGAGTACCGACGCGAACCTGCCACCCGGGCAGCCGAAACTGCCCGGGTCCCTCGAGCGGACGGTGGGCGAGCCGCCGCCGGACGTGCCGGCGCCGACGCCGCCGCCACCCGAGAACGCGGTGAAGTTCACCAGGGCCGCCGCACTGTGGTCGGCGCTCATCGTCGGTTTCCTCATCCTGATCGTTCTGCTGATCTTCATCGCGCAGAACACCACCTCGGCCACCTACCACTTCCTCGGGTGGGACTGGAGCCTGCCGAACGGTGTGGCGATCCTGCTGGCGGCGGTACTGGGCGGCCTGATCACCACGCTGGCCGGAGCCGCCAGGATTGTCCAGCTTCGCCGCGCAGCCAAGAAGAACTACAAGGCCGCGCTCAGGTAACGGTCCGGCGGGTCACCGAATCGACACCAGCTCGTTGATCGCGTCGTTCGGTAGTGGGCCGTCGACGATGGCCGTCACCGCCGCCCAATTCAGCGTGATCGAGCCGTTGTGGTTGTCCAGGAACGCAGTGTCGGCGGCGTCGCGTCCGGTGCTGATGCGCACCAACGTCTGACGCGGCGCCAGCAGGGTGGCATCCACCACGCGCCAGTGACCGTCCACGAACGCCTCGGCGACGGCGTGGAAGTCCATCGGCTCGCAGCCCGGCGCGTACACCGCGACCATCCTCGCGGGCACGTTCACCGCACGGAGTAGGGCGATCACCAAGTGCGCGTAGTCACGGCACACACCGCGTCCGGCGAGCAGGGTGTCGGCGGCACCGTCGATCGGATCCGACGAGCCGGGAACGTAGGCCAACCGGGTGCCAACCCACGACGAGACGTTCTCCAGCAGCGTGGCGTGGTCGGCGTACGAACCGAATTCGGTTGCTGCGAAACCGAAGAACTTGTCCGATTCGGCGTAGCGGCTGGGTCGCAGATAGGTGGACATGTCGATCTCGGTGATGGGCGCGGGCTGCGCCTCTCCGATGATCGTCGCGCTGTAGCTGGCCAGCAGACTTCCATGGCCTGCATCGAACTTGTGGATTCGGTTGCCGTGGTCGCCGATGACCTCGGTGGCTTCAACTTCGTTGCCGTTCAACGTGAATGACAGCTCTTCAGTGACGGCTGCGCCCGGGTGTGGCGCGACCGCGATCTGAAACTCCAGGGTGGACGGTTCGGCGATCCATACGTCCATCTCGATGCCGACGTGACGCTTGAGGACGTCAGGCGACGGCGTCGCTTGATCGGGTCCGTCGAGCTTGTCGTGTCCGCGCACGGTCCATGACGGCATGGGTGCCCGCCTTTCCGTCAATGGGGACTCTCGCGTCAGCGCGAGGATTCGGCCGGAAGTACCCCAGTTACCGACCCATCAAACCCCAGACGCTGCCCGACGTCTCGTCCGAGGGCTAGGAGAGAGAGGTGAGACCCATCGCGATGAGTGGCGCGACCGCCTCCCCGACCTTGTCGCCGTATTCGGTGCCGCCCCCCATCCGGTCGCGGAACTGAATGCCCGCGGCGATGATCGCCAGCTTGAAGTACGCCAGCGCCATGTAGAAGTCCCAGTGCGCCAACGGCAGATCGGCTGCCACCGAGTACTTGTGCGCCAGCTCGTCGGCCGACGGGATCTGCGGTGACGACCACGCGGCGTCGGCGTGCACCATGTCGAACATCGGGTGGCGGTACACGCACATCAGTGCCGCGTCGCTGAGCGGGTCGCCCAGCGTCGACATCTCCCAGTCCAGCACCGCGCGCACCTTGGTGGCGTCCTTCGCGTCGAGCATCGTGTTGTCGATGCGGTAGTCACCGTGCACGATCGCGCTGCGGCTCTGTGGCGGAATCCCGTCACCTAGCTTGGCGTGCAACAGTTTTACGTCCGCGTCGCGTGCGTCGTCCTCGGTCTTGACCAGATCCCACTGCCCGCCCCAGCGCCGGACCTGCCGGTCGAGGTAGCCCGTCGGCTTGCCGAAGTCGCCGAGGCCGACAGCCTCCGGCTCGACGGCGTGCAGGTCGGCCAGCACCTTGATGAGCGAGTCGACGCAGGCCTCGATGGTGGCCTGGTCGCCGAGCGCCTCGAGCTCCGCGGTGTGCCGGACGATGCGGCCCGGCACGAAGTCGACCATCTGGAACGGGGCACCGAGCACCGAGTCGTCGTTGCGCAGGGTCACCGCGTGCGCGACGGGTACCGGGGTACCCTCCAGCGCGGCAACCACCTTGTACTCGCGGGCCATGTCGTGGGCCGACGGCGTCAGGCCGTGCAGCGGCGGGCGGCGCAGCACCCATTTCGACGCGTCGTCGAAGACCAGGAACGTCAGGTTGGACCGGCCGCCCGAGATCAGCTCCGCCCGAAGCTCACCAGTGCGCTGCACGCCGATGGACTGCAGGTGCTTGTCGAGTGCGCCGAGATCAAGGCCGTCGAGCGAAGAAGTCACTCGAAATGTCTACCATCGCTGGTTCCGGGGGAGCAGGTCCCATACGTGCTCGGTGCCGTTGACGGATGCGACACCCAGCTTGCCGTCGCGCGACGACAGCAGCCGGGTGACGCCCGCGTAGTCGACCTGGACGCACAGCAGCCGCTCGGTACGCATGACCTGGTGCACCAGCGCGTTGATGACACCGCCATGACAGAACACCGCGACGGTGTCCTCGTGGTCGGCGGCAGCGACCAGGTCGTCGACCCCCGCCATGACCCTGGCGATGAAGGCTCCCTCATCCACGTTGCCGGGCAGGTGCCCGTCGATCAGTCGCTGCACGTCTTCCTGCGAGGCCTCCTCGATCGGCGTGTAGTGCGAAAGGCCGTGATCGTACTCGGCCAGCCGTTCGTCGACGTCCACGGCCAGCCCGCGCGCGTCGGCCACCGGTTGCGCGGTCTGCAGGGCACGCCGCTGCGGGCTGCTCACCAGGCGCGTGATCGGGAAGCGGGCCAGCGCGTCGGGTAGCCGCTTGGCCTGCTCGATGCCGTCCTCGGACAAGTCGGGATCGGAGCCCTGCCCGGGTTCACTGCGGAGAGGCAGCGCATGTCGCACGAGTAGCAGTTGCACCGTGCCACCATATGGGCATTCGCCGTCCCGACCGGACTCGACCGATGGGAGCACTCGATGGGTTATGCGGACCAACTGTTCGACCTGACCGATCGCGTGGTGCTGGTCACCGGTGGCAGCCGCGGGTTGGGTCGAGAGATGGCGTTCGCGGCCGCCGAGTGCGGCGCCGACGTCGTCATCGCCAGCCGCAACCTGGAGTCGTGCGTGGTTACCGCCGAGGAGATCTCGGCATCCACGGGCCGGACGGCGTTCCCCTACCAGGTGCACGTCGGCCGCTGGGACCAGCTCGACGGCCTGGTGGACGCCGCATACGAGCGGTTCGGCAAGGTCGACGTGCTGATCAACAACGCGGGAATGTCGCCGCTCTACGACGGCTTGCCGTCGGTCACCGAGAAGCTGTTCGACGCCGTGGTGAACCTGAACCTCAAGGGGCCGTTCCGCTTGTCGACGCTGGTGGCCGAGCGGATGGTGGCGGCCGGTGGCGGGTCGATCATCAACGTCAGCTCCACCGGGTCGCTGCGTCCCACGCCGGACATCGTGCCATACGCGGCCGCGAAGTCCGGGCTCAACGCGCTGACCGAAGGCCTGTCCAAGGCGTACGGCCCGACGGTGCGGGTGAACACCTTGATGGCTGGGCCGTTCCTCACCGACATCAGCAAGGCATGGGGAGTTCCGGAGGGCCACAACCCGTTCACGCATCTGGCTCTCGAGCGCGCCGGCGAGCCGAGCGAAATCGTCGGCGCCGCACTGTTTCTCGCCTCGGATGCGTCCAGCTACACCACCGGGGCGATCTTGCGGGCGGACGGCGGGCTGCCCTAACCCCTCCTAAGCGATGTGTGCACCCGCAGTTGCGGCGGGCGCCACTGCGGGTGCACACGTCGCCTAGGGCGTGACGATGTCGAAGCCGGGGTCGGGCCGGTCGAGCACGCCCATCAGCGAAGGCAGCGCGGCGGCGTCGCCAGTTACGTCGAAGCCCGGCGAGGTGGCGTCCCCCGCGGCGAACGTCAGCAGCCGCACCTTGTTGGCCAACGTGACCGTCGCCGTCGCGGTCGCGGCGTCGGCAGCCACCTTGCGGTAGACCAGCACGCCGTTGCGCAGCATCAGCCGGTAGTTGGTCGCGATGTCGCTGAACGTCACGTCGATGGCGAGGTCGAGATCCCATGCGCGCGGCCCGTTCACGCTGATGGCGAAGCTGTCGAAGAGCTGCTCGGGGGTGAGCTGCGACATCAGCGACAGTGACGTGGTCTGTGTCGGGGTGCCGAAGTTGCCGTCCCGCAGCTCGGTCGCGCCGGCGAGGAAGAAGTTGCGCCAGGTGGCGTTCTCGGCACCGTAGGCCAGCTGTTCCAGCGTATCGGCGTACAGCGCCCTGGCACCTGCGTGGTTCTCGTCGGTGAAGACGGCGTGGTCGAGTAGCGTTGCTGCCCAGCGGAAGTCACCGCCGTCGAAGGCTCCCCGAGCAAGCTCGACCACGCGGTCGATGCCACCGATCGCCTCGACGTAGCGCGGCCCGATCGCCTCGGGTGGGTGCGGCCATAGCCGTGCCGGGTTGCCGTCGAACCAGCCCATGTAGCGCTGGTAAACGGCCTTGACGTTGTGACTGACCGACCCGTAGTAGCCGTGAGCGTGCCATGCCCGGTGCAGCGCGGGCGGCATCTGGAAATCCTCGGCGATCTCGACCCCGGTGCGGCCCTGGTTCAGTAGCCGCAAGGTCTGGTCGTGCAGGTAGGCGTACAGATCCCGTTGCAGGGACAGGAATTCGACGATCCGCTCCTTGCCCCAGGTCGGCCAGTGGTGCGACGCGAACACCACGTCGGCACGGCCGGAGAAGGTGTCGATGGCCTCGGTCAGGTAGCCCGACCAGCCGTGCGGGTCGCGCACCAACGCCCCACGCAGGGTCAACAGGTTGTGCAGATTGTGGGTGGCGTTCTCCGCCATGCACAACGCGCGGAACCGGGGGAAGTAGAAGTGCATCTCCGCGGGAGCCTCGGTGCCGGGCGCCATCTGGAATTCGATCTCCACACCGTCGATGGTGTGCGTTTCGCCGGTGGTGGTGATGTCGACGGTGGGCACGATGATCGCGACCTCACCGGTCGATGGCGTCTGCCCCAGGCCACAGCCGACCTGTCCTCGTGGTCCGCGGGCCAGCACCGTGCCGTACATGTATGCCGCACGCCTCGTCATCGCCGTGCCGGCATAGACGTTCTCCTGCACTGCATGATCGATGAATCCCTCTGGGGCCAGCACCACCACCTTGCCCGCGTCGACGTCGGCCTGACTGGTCACGCCGAGCACGCCGCCGAAGTGGTCGACGTGGCTGTGGGTGTAGATGACGGCGGTGACCGCGCGGTCCCCACGATGCGTGCGGTACAACGCCAATGCCGCCGCCGCGGTCTCGGTGCAGACCAACGGATCGATGACGATTACGCCGGTGTCGCTCTCGATGAAGCTGATGTTCGACAGGTCGAGCCCACGGACCTGATAGATGCCCTCGACCACTTCGTAGAGGCCTTGCTTGGCGGCCAGGGTCGACTGCCGCCACAGGCTCGGATGCACCGAGGTGGGCGCATCACCGGACAGGAAGGCGTAGACGTCGTTGTCCCACACCACCCGTCCGTCCGCGGCCTTGACGACGCACGGCTCCAGTGCCGCGATGAAACCGCGATCGGCGTCGTCGAAGTCTCTGGTGTCGTCGAACGGCAGCTCCGTCAGATGTTGGGCGTGCGCGGCTTCGATGACGGCGGTAGGCGACTTTTGATCCATGCCATCGAGATTGCCATCCACGTGACGCTGCCGGGGAGGTTCGACACGATATTCACTCGCCCGTCAATCGGGCCGCCTGGTGGTTGACTGTGATCATGAGCGGAACGCCGGTCACCGGTTCGATCACGACCGCCAGTGCGACCGCGATCGGCGTCGGCGGGATGATGGGCGCCGGTCTGTACACGCTGCTCGGCCTTGCGTCGACGGCCGCCGGGGTGTGGTTGCCTCTGGCCTTTGTGGTGGGCGGTGTGGTATCGGTCTTCAGCGTGTACTCCTACGCCAAGCTGGGCGCGAAGTACCCGAGTCGCGGTGGCGCCGCGCAGTTCCTGATCCGCTGTTTCGGTGACGGCCTGATCGCGGGCGGCCTCAACGTCTTTCAGTTCCTCGGCTGGATCATCGCGATGGCTCTGTACTGCGCGGGCTTCGCCGGCTACGTCCGGGCGCTGCTTCCGTGGGAGACGCCCGCGTGGTCGGGCAAGCTCATCGGGATCGGACTTGTCGTCGCGGTGGTGCTGATCAACATGGTGGGCTCCAAGCTGGTTGGCCGATCCGAATTCTTCGTCGTCACCATCGAATTGGCGATTCTCGCGGTGTTCGCGGTGTTCGGTCTGATGAAGGCCGACCCCAGTCGGTTGGCCGAGAACGGCGATCACCACTGGGTCGGCGTGCTGTTCGCCGCGGGTCTGTTGTACGTGACGTATGAGGGCTTCGGCGTGGTGACCAACTCCGCGGGGGACATGCGCAACCCGGCCAAGGAGCTGCCGCGCGCCATGTTCTCGGCGCTAGCCATCGTGGTCGTGGTCTACGTCGTCATCAGCTCCATCGTGGTGATGACGTTGAGCCTGCCAGCGATGGACGCCAACCAGGGCCACGTGTTGTCGGAGGCCGGGCTCGCGGCGCTGGGTCACGTCGGCTTCGTCGTGATCGGGATCGCGGCGCTGCTGGCCACCGCGTCCGGGGTCAACGCCACCATGTTCGGGGACACGAACCTGGCCTTCATGGTCGCGAAATCGGGTGAACTACCAAGCGATTTCACGCGCGGCGTGTGGCGCGGAGGCACCGTCGGACTCTTCGTCGCAGCGGCGTTGACCATGCTGTTCGTGGTGTTCTTCCCGCTAGCGGCGGTGGGTTCGATGGCCAGCTTGGCGTTCCTGATCGTGTACGCCACGGTCAGCGCAGGACATCTGCGGGTGTACCGCGAGACCGGCGCCAAACCGTGGCTGCTGGTGGTGGCCGTGGTGCTGAACGTGGCATTGTTCGCGCTGCTGCTGGGTTACACGATCCACACCGGGCCTGCCAGCACATGGATCACGCTATTGGCCGTCCTCGCACTGAGTTTCGTGTTCGAGAGCGTCTACCGCAGGCGGACGGGCCGCTCGCTGAAGGCCGAGCACTAGCTCGGGCGCTCACTGCATGGCGGCGACGCGAGTGATCTCGTCCTGCCCATATCCGGCGTCGACCGCGGCATCGACGTGCCTGCGGAAGGACTCCAGCGCACCGGCTTCCACACCGGCATCGCGCGACGCGCTGATCAGATGCCGCACCGACGCCGCAACGGATACCACCTGTGCGCTGCTGTCATCGTGTCGATCGGCTTCGAGGCGCTCGGCCCACTCGGCGAAGATCGGCGGCAGGATTCCGACGATGCCGTCGACGTGCGGCAGCAGGTCACGCGGCGTGATGCCGTTGGCCCGAGCCACCGTCATGGCATGCAGGAATCCACTGACCGAGGTCCAGAACAAATCGAGTAACGACATGTCGTAGCCGGCAGCGCGGCCGGGATCGTCGCCGATCCAGGTCGGTTCACCCATCGCCGCGAACAGCGCGCGGTGGGTGTCGAACACGTCCCGAGGCCCGGCGAAGAGGATGCTCGCACTCGGGGTTCCGATCGTGGTCGTCGGCGTCATGATCGCACCGTCGAGGTAACGGCCGCCACGATCCTCCACCAGCTTGGCGGTGAGCCGAGCCCGATCGGGAGTGTCCGAGCTGAGACCCACGAGGACTTTCCGGTGCACGGCGTCGCCCGCCGCGGCCAGTACCGAGTCCACCGCATCGTGGTCGACGACGTTGATAAGGGTGAGGTCGCTTGCAGCGACGGCCGCCGCCGGGGTTGCCGCCACGACGGCACCCCGCGACCGCGGTTCGTCCGCCTTGGCCTCCGTCCGATTCCACACCGTGGTGCGGTAGTTCGCGTCGAGCAGGGCACGCGAAAGCGCCTGTCCCATGGGGCCGAGACCCAATACGGTGACCGATGTCATGCTGCCGCCTCCGGGTGTTTGATGCTCTCGATGATGCGGGCGAAACCGTCGTCGCCGTGGCCGGCGTCGATCTGGCGGTGGATTAGGCGTTGCACCATGTCGACTACTTCGGTGCTGACGCCCTGACCACGGCTGGCCTCGACGATCTCACTGATGTCGGAGAACCGAAGGCTCTGCTGACCCGGCAGCGTGTAATCGCCGCCGTCTACGATTTCTGCGAAGCCGGCCAAACTCGGAACCACCTCCTGCAGCCAGTCAGTCGCGCGGTTGGCGAATTCCTTGGCGGATACACCGGCGACGCCGACCATCGCCGCACCGTGGAAGAACCCCGCGAACATCAAGTACATCGCGGCCAACAGAGCGAGGTCGTAAAGCGATGCCATTCCTGCATCGTCGCCGAAATACTCTGAACGACCCCATGATTCGAGTAGTCCACGATGGTCGTCGTAGAGCCGTCGAGACCCGCTGTAAAGGACGCTGGAAGCAGGCGATCCGATCATCTCCGGGACGGCCATGATCCCGCCGTCGAGGTAGTCGACACCCGCGGCGGTGGCCCAGGCAGCCAGTTCCCTTGCGCCGTCCGGTGAGGTGGTGGTCAGGTTGATCAGTCGACGTCCGGTCAGCCGATCCACGATCGGTTCGAGCACCTCGTGCACCGAGCGTTGATCGAAGAGGCACACCACGATCACGTCGGCCGCGTCGATGGCTTCGCCCGCGGTGGTCGTCGCGTGCGCGCCTGCCTCGACGAGTGGGGCCGTCCTGCCGGGGCTGCGGTTCCAGACAGTCGTCGAATATCCGGCTCGGATTGCGGCGTCGGCGAGTGCCGACCCCATCGCCCCAACTCCGAGGAAGCTGGCCCTGCGCTGTGTAGCTGTCATGGCACCATCGTTGACGTGACGCGGAGTTTCCGACAAGTACCCACTTTGAAGTGCGATACTTACCAAATCGAAAGTTTTGACTCTGAGCTGCAAGGAGTGTGCGCGTGACGGCGTTGGGGCAATTCACCTGCGAGCTTGATGCGGCGATGTCGGTCGTCGACGGGAAGTGGAAGCCGCTGATCCTGTGGGAGCTCAAGGAAGGACCGACGCGGTTCAACGCGCTGCATCGCAGCCTGACTGGTATCTCGCAGAAGATGTTGACCCAGCACCTCAAAGAGCTGCAGCGCCATGGCGTGGTGCATCGCGAGAGCTATCACGAAGTGCCGCCACGAGTGGAGTACTCGATGACTCCGGCCGGGGTAGAACTCTTGGAAGCGCTTGGGCCACTGGGAAATTGGGCGGCAAAGCACATCAAACTGATCTGCACTGCCGCCGTCGGCTAGCTTGCGGGGTTCGGCGGCAACGGATCGAGCATCGCCACGCGACCGTCCCGCCACTGGAAGTGCACCTCATAGGACGGACCGGGGCAGGCCGTGCATACGGTGCGACCGTCCTTGTAGTCCAGCACGACGACGTCGTCGGCGGTCTCGTCCTTGTTCAGTGCAGTGAACGGATACGGAATCGGGGTCGCCGTACCGACGTACTCGCCGAGGTGGAAGAGCAACGCATGTGCGGGTGAGCTGCCCGTGGCGCCCTGGACCGTCACCAGCGCGGTGGACAGCGTCGCGCACGGATCGAAGTTGCCGCCGTAGGGGTTCGGGTCCCACGACGCATCGACGCCGCGGTTTGCCG
>JAOPVF010000128.1 GCA_025963195.1 Mycobacterium sp.
CCCGAGCCCGTCCCGGCCGGCGTGTTGGCACCGTGTGGCCGGAGGCTGCGCACCGGTGATTTCGGCGACGACGGAGGTGGCAGAGGCGCCGTTGCGGTGTCGACGGGGCGAAGCGCGGACAGCAGCAGTTCGTCGGCTGCGACGCCGGCGTGGACCTCCATGTCGTGCAGCAGCGCCGCCGCGCCTTCCAGCGAATCCCTCGAGCCCTTCCGCCCGCGCGTCGGCGCGTGGTCGTGGGCGACCTGCTCGACGACTCCCTCGCTGACACGCGCCAGCACGATCTCGGTGGTGTGATTGCCGACGTCCACCCCGGCCACCACGACCGAAAGGGCGGTCACCGCAAGAGACCTCGCCTGGCGTACACCACGGCAGCCTGGCCGACCAGTTCCGCGCACCGCATCGCACCGCGGCCCTCCAGCGACACCCGCAGCGACTCCAACTGCTCGGCGGACGAGCGGTGTGGCCGCAGCGCCTCGTAAAGGCCCATCACCTCCTCGTCGTCCATGGTCGCGAGTTCGGCTGCGCGCAAGAAGTTCTCGGCCAGCTGAGGGTTGCCGCCCGACTCGGCGACGGTCGCCTGGTGCGCCAGCGTCGCGGGGTCCATCCTGAGGTCGGACAGCCGCAGCTTGCCGTCGACAGCGGCCTCGACCGTGAACTGGTCCTCGGTGGTCACCGCGTCACCCGCACCGTGATCGGCGCCTCGCCCGGCTGGCAGGACTCCCGCTCGAGCGCGACGAGCGCGACGGCGTGCGCGTGGTACCGAGCGGAGATCGACTCGTCGGTACCACCGGTGAGGATCGGCACGGGAGCCATCCCCTTCGCGTGCCTTGCCGCGTTCCGGCCGAGCTCGCGGTACATCCGCGCGGTCAGCAGAGGGGCGACGCTGAACAGCTCCAGATTGGCAAGTGGCGCGAGATCACGGCGGTGAATCAGTGCGGTTCCCTTGCCCTGCAATCCAATTCCAATTCCCGATCCAGACAACCGAGCGGCGGTCAGCCCGATCAGACCGACGTCGATGGTCGAACGGATGCGGACCAGCCGAGCCACACAGCCCTCCTCCTCGAGTCCTGCCGAGATCTGTCGCAGCACCTCGCCGACCGTGAGCCCGCACAGGGACAGCCACACCGTGCGCCCCAGCGCCGGGGACAGCCCGATGCACACCTCGCGCGGATCGCTGCCCTGACGGGCGGTCTCGACGTCGGTGAACGTGACGTGGTCTCGGTGTTCGGCTTGATCGGCGACGAGTTCGGCGGCCGTCCGCTCCTGCCGAATCTGGTCGATCTCGGCGCGGCGTTCGGCGGTCAAGGCGTAGCCGCTGCCGGGACCCGTGTAGTCGTTCGGGTCGGTGAGCTTGGACAGCACCCGGAAGTTCTCATCGAAGATCGCCGAGGTCTGCAGTTGGTCGCCCCGCAGACGCTCCTTGGTGAGCCGCATGATGGCCTCGGCTTCTTCGTCGTAGCCGGTTCGCTTGAGCGAGGCGATGACGTCGAAGACGGTCAGCTGCTTGGCTTCGATCGCGGTCGCTGCCTCGGCGACGGCCTTCGGGTCACCAGGTGGGATGTCCCGAGACCCGTTGGCCACCACCACCTCGTCGATCCGGTCGTCGGTGTAGTCGGCGAGACCGAGGTCGCGGTACACCGCGGCGACGGCGGTCGCGGCGCGGCGCCGTACCTTCTCGAGGTGCGCGGCCGATACGGTGCGCAGCCCCCCATCCACCGCCCAGTCCCGCTGCAGCACCAGGAAGTCGTCCATGTCGTCGGAGTTGAAGTTGGACAGCGCAAACGCGTTGTCGTAGCGCGGTATCGACCCGAACCCCGAGAAGATGAAGTCCGCACCCGCGAGCAGGACGGGCAGGGTGTGCGCGCTGCGCCGGATGTCGGATTCGGAGATGAGATTGTCATTGCCCGCGCAGGATTCGAGATCGCGCATCATGACCATCAGGTTCTCGGCGAGCAGTTCCTTCATGCCCTCCGGCACCGACGCCACCACGCCGACGCCGTCGATGCCGCCGTTCTGCACGCCCTGCGACCCCAGCGCACGTGCCAGCGAGACGCAGCGGGATTCCAGGTACAGGATCGAGCACTTCTCGGCCGCGCCCATCAACACCTCGGCGCCGCCGCCGCTGGTGACCCGCATCTTGAGCCCACGCGAGGCGTAGGCGGAGGTGAGAATCGCCTTGCTGAACGGGGTGTCGTCACCGTCTACGAACACCTGCTCGGTGCCGTAGAGCGAGATCGTCTCGGCGTAGCTGGTCAGCCCGCGCAGCCCGAGCCGCAGCTCCAGCGCCTCCTCGATGGAGCACTGTGCCATCGCACCTGGGATTCCCACCTGGCTGCCGATGAGCAGTGCCACCGCATTCGACGGCGCATCACCGAGCACCGGGACCGTCGTCTCGACCTCACGGAAGCCGTACGCGACGGCACTTGCCGCGTCGGCGGCGATGAGCAGCGGATCGTCGAGCTGATTGGTCACGTGCGCCTGGTTGCTCGGCGTTCTCCTGGCACGCATCTTGCTCATGGCCATCTGCATCTCGACGGGCGTCAGCACCGCGATGACGCGCGCCAGCTTGGCGGGCGTCGTCCCGCCGATCAGGCGTACCACCTCTGCCCTCGGCACACTGACGTCGACGGCCATCCTGGCCAGCGCCACGTCGTCGAGCGCCATCGCCTCCTGCGCGACGTCGAGATCCAAGCCGTACCGCGCGATGAACTCGTCGATGACGTCGAAGTCTGCGGCCTCCTTGCCATCGAGTTCGACGACCGCCCCGTCGCGGATCAGCAATGACGGCTCCGGATCGTACGGGCTGCGCATCGCAACCAGCCCGAGCTCCGGGTTGGCGACGCTGAACCCGTCGAGGTTGACCGGTTTGGCATCGAGGACCTTGAATCTGCCCAACTCGGTGATGGGGAAGCCTCCCTTGGTTATTCGCGAATCTCGGCATCTTCGTACATGACCCGGCCGATCAGGTCGTAGCGACGAGGATCACGGAACTTGAAGTACAACGCCATCGCGGCCCCGAGTACGAAGAGCCCGACCACGATCCAGGGCGTCAGCTTGAACAGCAATGTGCCCGATGCCGCGCCGGCCGCGGTGTCCTTGTGCACCCACAGCAAGTACACCACGTAGAGCATGCCGATGCCGCCGAGCAGCGGAGCGAGGAAGGTCTTGAACCAGTGCGCACTGGACGGGTGGTTCTTGTGGAAGTGGAAGTATGCGATCACCGCGAACGCACAGAGCGACTGCACGATCAGGATCGCCATGGTGCCCAGGATCGCCAGCAACCCGTAAAGGTGAACGTAGGGGTCCATGCCCGCGAAGAAGAACGCCAGGATCAGCACCAGTGTGATGCCGGTCTGGACGAACGACGCGATATAGGGCGAACCGTGGGTGGGATGCGTTGCGCCGAGCGTCTTCTGCAGACCGGAAGACAGACCCTCGCGGCCCATGGCGTACAGGTAGCGTGACGCACAGTTGTGGAATGCCATGCCGCACGCGAACGACCCCGTCACCAGCAGCAGCTTGAACAGGGTGATGGCCCAGCTTCCGTAGGTGCTCTGCACCGGATCGAAGAAGATGTTGCCAGCCGTCGCCGGATCCTGCGCGAGCTCAACGGACTTCTGCGGCCCCGTGCCCGCGATCGCCATCCACGAGATGAAGACGTAGAAGATGCCAACGCCGAGCACGCTGAACATGGTGGCGCGCGGGATGATCCGCTTCGGATCCTTGGACTCCTCGCCGTACATCGCCGTCGACTCGAAGCCGACCCACGACCAGAATGCAAAGAAGAGCCCGATCCCTGCGCTCGCTCCGGCGATGCCTGCCGCGGGAGTGAACGCCCCGACGGGGTTGAGCGTCTCGGCCACCGCGAAGCCTTGGGGACCGCCGCCCTTGAACAGCACCGACAGGGCGCCGAGCGACAGCATGGCGATCTCGGTCACCAGGAAGACGCCGAGCACCTTCGCGGCGAGGTTCACGTCGAAGTACGTCAGGATGCAGTTCAGCGTGAGCATCAGGATCGCGGGCACCAGCCAGGGCACATCGACGGCGAACTGCGTCGCGGCGAAATCCCGGAAGAAATAGCTGAAGATGCCGATCAACGAACCCTCGAACACGATGTAGGCCATCGTGATGATCACGCCGCTGCCGAAGCCCACGACGCGGCCCAACCCGTGGGAGATGTAGCCGTAGAACGCGCCGGTCGCGGTGATGTGCTTGGCCATGGTCGCGTAGCCGATGGCGAACAGCCCAAGCACGACGGTGGCGACGATGTAGCCGGCAGGCGCGTGCGAACCGTTTCCGAAACCGACCGCGATCGGCACGTTGCCGACCATTGCCGTGATGGGGGCCGCGGTGGCCACCGCCATGAAGATGACGGCGATGGTGCCGATGGCGTTGCGTTTGAGGTGCTGGACGTTCTGATTGGAGCTCTCTGGTGGTGAGACAGCTTGATCGGTCATCTGCGGAGATACCTTCCAGCCAAGGATTCGGGGCTCGCCGTGGTCACGCTTGTGGCCTGCGCCACACAACGAACTTTCGTATATTGGCACTACCAATTACTCAGCGCAAGAGGTTCTGCAACCATTGACAGAAATGGTCCACCCTTTTTAGGGTGGGGTGCCTCGTGGCGCAACGTCATCAAGATCTGGGAGCCTCGTGTACGACTACGGCACATTCTCGTTCGAGTCCAAGGCCCAGGTGCTCGAGCAGGCGAAGAAGTACTGGAATCCAGACAAGACGCAGTTCTGGACCGACGCCGGCGTAGACCTCGTCATCGACCGCAGGGAGGGCTACTTCCTGTGGGACATGGACGGGCGGCGACTCATAGACATGCACCTCAACGGCGGCACCTACAACCTCGGGCACCGCAATCCCGAGATCATGCAAGCGCTCATCGATGGCATGCAGCACTTCGACATGGGCAACCACCACTTCCCGTCGGTCGCTCGCTCGGCTCTGGCTCAGCGGTTGGTCGAGTCTGCGCCGGCATCCATCAGCAAGGTGGCCTTCGGATCCGGCGGCGGCGAAGCCATCGACATCGCGCTGAAGAGCGCGAGACACGCCACCCAGCGACGCAAGATCGTCTCGATCGTCAAGGCCTATCACGGCCACACGGGCCTGGCCGTCGCCTCGGGTGACGACCGGTTCTCCAAGCTATTCCTCTCCGACCGGCCCGACGAATTCATCCAGGTGCCGTTCGGCGACGTCGACGCGATGGACCGCGCGTTGTCCGGTGGCGACGTCGCGGCCGTCCTCATGGAGACCATCCCCGCTACGTACGGATTCCCGCTTCCCCCAACGGGTTACCTCGAGGCGGTCAAGGAGCTAACGGAGCGCTACGGCGCTCTCTACATCGCCGACGAGGTGCAGACCGGCCTGATGCGCACCGGCGAGATGTGGGGTATTACCAAGCACGGCATCGAACCGGACATCATGGTCACCGGCAAGGGGCTGTCCGGCGGGATGTATCCGATCGCGGCGGCGCTGCTCGGCGATCGCGCCTCGCGGTGGCTGGACGAGGACGGCTTCGCGCACATGTCCACCTTCGGCGGAGCCGAGCTGGGCTGCGTCGCCGCCATCAAGGCGCTGGAGATCACCAGCCGTCCCGAGGTCCGCGAGTCGGTGCACCACATAGCCGCCGTGTTCGCCGACGGACTGGCCAGGATCCGGGCCGACTACCCGGACTGGTTCGTCGGCATCCGGCAGAATGGCGTGGTGATCGGTCTGGAGTTCGATCACCCCGAAGGAGCCAAGTTCGTGATGCGCGAGCTCTACGAGAACGGAGTATGGGCGATCTTCTCGACGCTGGATCCCCGTGTCCTGCAGTTCAAACCGGGCCTCTTGCTCAGCAGTGAGCTGTGCGACGACGTCCTGGACCGCCTCGGGGTCGCCGTCGGCAAGTCCCGCACTGCAGCGACCGTGCAGAGCTAACGCCCATGGAAGAGACCTTCGTCGCCGACGACATCGACGTCGCCGAGCGGGCACTCGCCGAATACGACCTGCCGCCGGATTCGACGCTGCGCCTGCTGAATCTCTCCGAGAACGCAACCTACGCGGTGGAGCACGCCGGCTCCGAAGAACGGTCGATCCTGCGCGTGCACCGCAAGAACTACCACCACCCGCACGAGATCGAGTCCGAACTCGACTGGCTCGACGCGCTGCAGCACGACGGCGATGTCACCGTGCCCGTGGTACTTCCCGCGCGCGACGGTCGGCGCGTCGTCACCGTCGACCACGACGGAACCCCGCGCCACGTCGTGCACTTCGACATGGTGTCCGGCGTGGAACCCGACGAGGAGACGGTGACCGTCGAGGACTTCCACACGTTGGGCGCCATCACGGCCGTCCTGCACGATCACTCGAAGGCGTGGTCCCGCCCGCCAGGATTCGGCCGATTCTCCTGGGACTGGGAGCACAGTCTCGGTGATCAACCGCGCTGGGGCCGATGGCAGGACGCCATCGGAGTTGGCGAATCGGAGACGCGACTGATTGGCCGGGCCGCGCAACTCCTCCAACAGCGGCTGACGGAATACGGTTCCGGGCCGGAACGATTCGGGTTGGTGCACGCCGACCTACGCCTGGCCAACTTGCTCGTCGACGGATCCGCCATCACGGTCATCGACTTCGATGATTGCGGACTCGGTTGGTACTTCTACGATTTCGGCACCGCGGTGTCCTTCATCGAGGATGATCCCGCGCTGCCCGAGTGGCAGGACGCGTGGCTCGCCGGTTACCGCAGCCGCGCCCGCAACCCGATGTCCGCAGCGGACGAAGACATGCTGGCCTCGTTCGTGCTGCTGCGCAGGCTGCTGTTGCTGGCCTGGATGGGAACGCACAGCCACTCCAAGGAATCCCGCACCAAGGCGATTACCTTCGCCGAGGGCAGCTGCGCGCTTGCCGAGCGCTATCTCGGTTCCAACGGCCACACCCTGGCCTGACCAAAGGACACGTACATGTTCAGTTCGCTACACGGTAGATCCGCCATCGTCACCGGCGGCAGCAAGGGCATCGGCCGCGGTATCGCCGAAACCTTCGCCGCCGCAGGCGTCGACGTCCTTATCACCGGTCGCACCCAAGGCGACATCGACGCTGCCGTCGCCGCACTTGCGGGCGCGCCCGGCACGGTGACCGGGGTGGCCGCCGACGTGACGAGCCAGGAGGACTGCCGCCGCGTGGTCGACACCGCGGTGCAACGGCACGGCGGGCTCGACATCGTGTGCGCCAACGCCGGCATCTTCCCGTCGGCCCGCATCGAGGACCTCACGCCCGAGAATCTCGAGGAGATGCTCGGGGTCAACTTCAAGGGCACGGTCTACATCGTGCAGGCGGCGTTGTCGGCATTGGCTGCCAGCGGGCACGGCCGGGTCGTCATCACGTCGTCGATCACGGGACCGATCACCGGCTACCCCGGTTGGTCGCACTACGGCGCCAGCAAGGCGGCGCAACTCGGCTTCCTGCGCACCGCAGCAATGGAGTTGGCACCGAAGAACATCACCGTCAACGCGGTGCTTCCCGGCAACATCATCACCGAGGGCCTCGTCGAAATGGGCCAGGAGTACATGGACCAAATGGCCGCCGCCGTCCCAGCGGGAAAGCTCGGCAGCGTGGCGGACATCGGCAACGCGGCGCTGTTCTTCGCCACCGACGAGGCCGCCTACATCACCGGTCAGTCGCTGGTCGTGGATGGTGGACAGATCCTGCCGGAGTCTCCGGCCGCGATCGCGGAGCAATAGCGGACCGCTCCCCTAGAATTGGGCGTACCAAATCGGAAGAGGGGGCGACTCGTGTCAAAGCCGACCGAGGAACTGCGACGCCAGCTCGTGGCCGACATCAATGCCGGCGCACCCGGGGCGAAGTTGGGCAGCGAACGCGATCTCGCCGAGCGCTACGCCACCAGCCGCTCCAGTCTGCGACAGGTCCTCGCGGCGTTGGAGGAGGCGGGTCTGGTCAACCGGGTGATCGGTCGCGCAGGGGGGATCTTCATCAGCCACGGCCAGATTCAGCGCAGCCTGTCCGACGTCGTCGGCGTGCCAGCGTTTCTCGCCAACCAGGGCTACGTCGCGGGAACGCGTGTGCTGTCCACCAAGATCAGCCCGCCGGACCGCGCGGCGCAGAAGGCACTGCGTCTTGACGGAAGCGCCTTCATCATCGAGATCCAGCGCCTGCGGCTTGCCGACGGATCACCAATCTCGTTGGAGCTGGCACAGTTTCCCGCCGACGCCTTTCCAGGATTGCTAGAGCAGCAGCTCGGCGGATCGATCTACGAGATCCTCGAGGACCTTTACGGTCTTGTCACCTCCCGCGCCGACGAGCGGATCGAGGCGGTCAACGCCACCCCCGACGAAGCGTCGTTGCTCGGCATCAAGCCAAAGTCGGCCCTGCTGCTGATCACGCGTGTCGCCTACGACCAAGCCGGCACGCCCTGCGAGTTCTCCCGCGACCTGTTCCGGGCCGATCGCACGTGCCTTGCCGTCACCGTTCAGGGTCGCGGCATCGGCACGCAATCCCCCGCCGGTACCGCGTCGGTGGCGCTGCAGAGCCAGGACGTCAAGGCCAGCTGATCCATCGCCACGAAAACCCCTTGACCTCAACCATGGTTGATGTTGAAGGCTTGGTGCAATCCAAACGAGGAGGAACACCATGCGCCCCATTCGCGCCGATCTCTGGGAGACCCGCGTCGACAACCCCTTCCAAGGGCTCACCACCCACGCCTACCTGTGGACCGGTGGCGCCAACGGCAACGTGCTGTTCTACGGAACTCAGACCGACGCGGACTTCGACGATCTGGAGGCACTCGGCGGAGTGGCCCACCAGTACCTGTCGCACCGCGACGAAGCGGGTCCGATGCTTGCCCGGGTCGCGGAACGGTTCGGGGCGCAATTGCACGCGCCTGCCGTCGAACTCGCCGAGATCGGGCAGTACACCCACATCGACGTGCCGGTTGGCAGCCGGCATGTCGACGCCAACGGCATCGAGGTGATACCCACGCCTGGGCACACCCCTGGCAGCACCTGCTACCTGGTCCCCGGCGTCAATGGCCAACGCTATCTGTTCACCGGCGACACCATCTTTCTCGGCGACGACGGTGAGTGGGCGGCCGGCTACATCCCGCCGATCAGCGTCGCCGCGCCACTGGCGGACAGTCTTCGGGTGCTCGAGGGCTTGAGGCCCGACCTGGTGATCTCCAGCGCGTTCCCCAGCGATACCGCGGTGCACGTGCCCGGCGGCCGCTGGTCGGAGTGTGTGCGGCAGGCGCGTACGCGGTTGTCGGCGGTGGCCTGAGGTCGCACCCCGTCACTTCGCTCGCCCCGGTAGTTTCCAGGTATGACCCCAGCGGGCCGGTTCGCGCCAAGCCCGTCTGCCGATCTGCACATCGGCAATCTGCGGACGGCGGTGCTGGCGTGGTTGTTCGCCCGCTCGACGGAGCGACGGTTCCTGGTGCGCGTCGAGGACCTCGACGACCGTACGTCCCCCGGCGTGGCCGAGCGGCAGCTACGGGACATCGCAGCGATCGGGGTGACGTGCGACGCGCCGCCAGAGTTCCAGACCGCCCACGAACCCCGCTACGACGCGGTGATCGGCGAGCTGACCGGACGCGGGCTGACCTACGAATGCTTCTGCAGCAGAAGGGATATCCTGCAAGCGCCGCGCGCACCGCACGCACCGGAGGGGGCATATCCTGGAACGTGCCGCGAGCTGACCGACGACGAGCGCGCCACCCGCCGCCCGGCGGGCAGGACGCCCGCGCTGCGGTTGCGCGCCAGTGTCGGCGAGTACACCGTGACCGATCTTCTGCACGGCAGCTTCACCGGCGTCGTCGACGATCTGGTGCTGCGCCGCGGTGACGGCGTACCCGCCTACAACCTGGCGGTGGTGGTCGACGATGCGGCGCAGGACGTCGATCAGGTGGTGCGCGGTGACGACCTGCTGTCGTCGTCGCCTCGGCAGGCGTACCTCGGTTCGCTGCTGGGGTATCCGCAGCCGACGTATGCCCACGTCCCGCTGGCACTGAACGCCGAGGGAAAGCGCCTGGCCAAGCGCGACGGCGCGGTCACGCTGGCCGAACTCGGGACCGAGCGGGCGTTGTCCCTCATCGCGGGCTCGCTGGGGTTCGCCGCGACCACCGTCGACGGGATGCTCGCCGAGTTCGATCCGGCGCGCCTGCCACGGGAACCTTGGAGATACCAGCCCACCTGAGGAAAACCCTATGTGGGCCGGTGTGGGGTTGGTACCTTCCGCCGGTGTTCGGATACTTCCGGCGGGCAATGCTCGCCGTCCTCGTCGTCGCTGCGGTGATTCTCGGCTCGGCCGCCTGCGGGTCGCCGAACAAGACTGCCGACCCGATCAAGTCGGCAGGGGTGTTGCGCGTCGGCACCGAGGGCGTCTACTCGCCGTTCAGCTTTCACGACCCAGCCACCGGTGAGCTCGTCGGCTACGACGTCGACGTCGCCAAGGCCGTCGGCCAGAAACTCGGTGTAAAGGTCGAATTCGTCGAGACGCCATGGGACTCGATATTCGCCGCGCTGGAGGCCGACCGCTTCGACATCGTGGCCAACCAGGTGACCATCAACCCCGAACGCCAGGGCAAGTACGACCTGTCGCAGCCGTACACCGTCGGCGAGGGCGTCATCGTCACACGGGCGACCGACGACTCGATCAAGTCGCTGGCCGACATCAAGGGCAAGACGGCAGCGGAGAACGCCACCAGTAACTGGTCGGACGTCGCACGCAAGGCCGGGGCCAATGTCGAGTCGGTCGAGGGTTTCAGCCAGGCCATCACGCTGCTCAATCAGGGCCGCGTCGACGTCGTCATCAACGACAGCATCGCCGTCTACGCCTACCTCGCCGAGACCGGCGACAAGTCCGTGAAGATCGCCGGCACCGTCGGCGAGAAGAGCGAGCAGGGCTTCGCCGCGCGGAAGAACAGCGGCATGGTGCCCGAGCTCGACAAGGCGCTCGGCGAACTGCGCGCCGACGGAACGCTTTCCACGATCTCGCAGAAGTACCTCAAGGCCGACGCGACGGGAACACCGCCGTCGACGCCGATCAGGACGTCGGGCGTGCTGCGTGTCGGGACCGAGGGTACGTACTCGCCGTTCAGCTACCACGACCCGGCCACCGGCCAACTCGCCGGATACGACGTCGACGTCGCGAAGGCGATCGCCGAGAACCTCGGTGTCAAGATCGAGTTCGTGGAAACCCCATGGGATTCCATCTTCGCCGCGCTGGAGGCAAATCGCTTCGACGTCGTCGCCAACGAAGTCACCATCACCCCGGAACGCCAGGCCAAATACGACCTGTCCGAGCCGTACTCGGTCGGTGAGGGGGTGATCGTCACCAAGGCGGACGACGACTCGATCAAGTCGCTGGCGGATCTGAAGGGCAAGACGACCGCGCAGTCGATCACCAGCAACTGGGCGCAGGTCGCCCGCGACGCCGGGGCCAACGTCGAGTCGGTCGAGGGTTTCAGCCAGGCCATCACGCTGCTGAACCAGGGCCGCATCGATGCGACCGTCAACGACAGCATCGCGGTCTACGCCTACCTCGCCGAGACCGGCGACAAGTCGATCAAGATTGCGGCGAAGACCGACCAGAAGAGCGAGCAGGCCGTCGCTGCCCGCAAGGACAGCGGCTATCTGCCAGAACTCAACGGCGCCATCGACGCGCTCCGCTCTTCGGGCAGGCTCAGCGAGATCTCGCAGAAGTACCTCAAGGCGGACGCCACCGGTGCCCCGCAGGCTGGGCAGGCACAGGAGGCCCCTGGTGCCGGACAGACGCCGCCGCCGGGCCGCTCGGCCTGGCAGCTGATCCTGGACAACCTGTGGCCGCTGGCCAAGGCCGCCCTCACCGCGACGATCCCGCTGACCATCATCAGCTTCGTCGTCGGTCTGGTCATCGCGTTGGCGGTGGCACTGGCGCGACTGTCGCCGAACGTCATCCTGACCAACCTCGCCCGGTTCTACATCTCGGTCATCCGCGGCACACCGCTGCTGGTGCAGTTGTTCATCGTGTTCTACGCGCTCCCGCAGCTCGGGGTGAAGATAGACCCGTTCCCGGCGGCAGTGATCGCGTTCAGCCTCAACGTCGGCGGCTACGCGGCGGAGATCATCCGCTCGGCGATCCAGAGCATCCCGAAGGGACAGTGGGAGGCCGCAGAGACGATCGGCTTCAATTACGTTGGCGCGCTTCGGCGAATCATCCTGCCGCAGGCGGCCCGGGTGGCGGTGCCACCGCTCTCGAACACCCTGATCTCGCTGGTCAAGGATACGTCGCTAGCCTCGACGATCTTGGTGACGGAGCTGCTGCGGCAGGCCCAGATCGTGGCGGCGCCGACGTTCGAGTTCTTCGCCCTGTACGGCACCGCGGCGGCGTACTACTGGGTGATCTGCCTGGTGTTGTCGTTCGGCCAGGGCCGCATTGAACGCCGACTGGAAAGGTACGTTGCGCGATGACTGAAACCAAGGACGAGGTCGAGTACCGAGTTGTCGCCGAGGGCGTCGAGAAGGCGTTCGGCGACAACAAGGTGCTCAAGGGCGTCTCGTTCACCGTCGAGCGTGGCACGGCGACCGCCATCATCGGCCCGTCGGGATCGGGCAAGACGACGCTGCTGCGCACGCTGAACGCGCTCGACAGAGCCGATGCAGGCGTGATCCGGGTGGACGACGTCGAGATCGACTTCTCCACGCCGACACCGAAACCCGAGGTGCGCAAGTTTCAGTCGCGCAGCGGATTCGTGTTCCAGGGGCACAACCTGTTTCCACACAAGACGGTGCTACAGAACATCATCGAGGGTCCGGTCATCGTGCAGAAGAGGCCGAAGGACGAGGCCGTCGTCGAGGCAGTCGAGTTGCTCGAGCAGGTCGGGCTGGCCGCCAAACAGGACCAGTACCCGTTCCAGCTCTCCGGCGGTCAGCAGCAGCGTGTCGGCATCGCCAGGGCACTGGCCCTCAAGCCCAAGCTGGTGCTGTTCGACGAGCCGACGTCGGCGCTCGATCCCGAGCTCGTCGGCGAGGTGCTCTCGGTGATCAAGGATCTCGCCGTTGAGGGCTGGACGCTGGTGATCGTCACGCATGAAATCCAGTTCGCCCGACAGGTTTCCAACCAGGTGCTGTTCACCGACCAGGGCATCATCCTGGAGAAGGGCCCACCCGCCGAGGTGATCGGCGACCCGAAGGAGGAGCGGACGCGCCAGTTCCTGCAGCGCATTCTCAACCCGCTGTAGGACCCGGCGTCACTCGACGGGTGAGCGGCCCTTCGCCGCGCGGCCGGCGGCTGCCTGCAGCTCGTCGCGGAACTGCGGGTGCGCTATCGCCGCAAGTGCCTCACCGCGCTCCTGGACGGTCAGGCCCTCGAGTTCGGCGACGCCGTACTCGGTGACGATGACGTCGACCTGATGCCGCGGCGTCGTGATCACGGCACCAGGACCGAACCATGGCACGATCCGCGACTGCAACGTGCCGTCCTTGGAGAACGTCGACGGTAGGCAGATCAGCGAGCGATCCGACAGCTCGAGCCCGGCCCCTGCCACGAAGTCCTCGGCGCCGCCGATCCCGCTGAACTGGTCACCGGTGATGGTGTCGGCGACGACTTGACCGTGGATGTCGATCGCGAGCGCACCGTTGATCGAGACCATCTCGTCGTTGGCAGCTATGACTTCCGGTGAGTTGACGATCTCGACGGGCAGGAAGGCGACGTCGGAGTTGTCGTCCAGCCAGGCGTAGAGATCCGCCGAGCCGAACGCGAACGTCGTCACGCTGACACCGTCGTACTGGCCCTTGCGCGCGTTGCTGATCTTGCCTGCGCGGTGCAGCTTCATGCAGCCGTCGCTGAACATCTCGCTGTGCAGCCCGTAATCGCCGCCGTCGCCGTCGGCGAGCAGTGTGGCGATCTGGTTCGGGATCGAGCCGATCCCCGTCTGCAGGGTGGCACCGGACGCGACGAATGTGACCGCGTGCCGCGCGATGGCCCGGTCGACGTCGGTGGGTGCCGCGTCGCCACCGGGCAGAGCGAGCGGTGCGTCGGTCGATGCCACCAGGACGTCGATCTCGTCGACGTGCAGTGCGTGCCGCTGGTCGTCGAGTCCGAAAGTTCTTGGGTAGGAATCCGATACCTCGACGACGAGCACGCGATCGGGATCGGCTCCGGCGCGGCGCAACTCGCCAATCGTGCCACCCGCATGCAGTGACAGGGAGCACCAGCCGTCGGCATCGGGCGGTGTCGCGACGGTCGACATCACACGCGGCGCCTGCCGCTCGAGCAGTGGGCCGAAGCGACGGAAGTCCGCCGGTGTGAATCCGATGTCGGCGCCTGCGCCTCGCAGCGCCCGCTCCAGCGGACCGAAGAAACCCGAAAGGTAGTGCACGCCGGGGCGCGAGAACAGTTCGGTGAGAACCGCGAGCAGCGCGCCGTAGACCCGCAGATCGGTCCAATCCTCACGATCACCGAGCGCGCGCAGGAACGCAGGCGGCTGGCCGGGGCCCAGCGGAATCCCCAAGGTGTCGGTGGTCTTCAGCAGGGCGGCGGCCTGCTCGGCGGTGAGCTCCTGCGGCATCCCGAGACCCTATCCCGCCCTGCGACTCGTGCACGCTGGCGCTAGGAGAGGGCGATGGGGAGCGAAGCCATGCCCCGGAGTGTGACGTTCGGCTTGTAGACCGGCTCGCCCGCGAGCGCGGCGTTGGGGAACCGCCTAGTCGCTGCCGTCAAGGCCACCCTGGCTTCGAGCCGGGCCAGGGGCGCACCGAGGCAGAAGTGCACGCCATGACCAAACGCCAAGTGCCGCAAATCCTCTCGAATCGGGTCGAATGCGTCAGGCCGGTCGAACGCCGACGGGTCGCGCTGTGCGGCAGCCAGCAGCAACATCATCGTGTCGCCCTTCGGCACCGTCACCTCACCGATCGTCATCTCCTCGGCAGCCGTCCGCCCGGCCAGTTGAACGGGCGGGTCGTAGCGGAGGGTCTCCTCGATGATCGTGGCCGCGCGGTCCGGATCGTGAGCCAGGGCAACCCAGTTCGGCGGCTCGCGCAGCATCGCCAGGATCGCGTTGGCAATCAGGTTCACGGTCGTCTCGTGGCCTGCGATCAGCAGCAGGTTGCACGTCGCGACGATCTCCTCGGTCGTCAGCTGGTCGCCGTCCTCCTCGGCCGCGATCAGCGCCGAGATCAGATCCTCGCGCGGGGCGGACCGGCGCTCCTCGATCAGGTCGGCGATGTAACCCCGTAGCCACTGCCCGGCCTTCATGCGGTCGTCGGCGTTGTCCGGGACTTTCCCGGTGAACGTGACGAACGGGTCGAGTCCCTGCGCCAGCAACGCGGAGGCCCGACTGAACTGCGGCTCATCGGAGATCGGCACGCCGAGCATCCGGCAGATGACGGCGACCGGCAACGGATGCGCCAGGTCGGCGATGGCATCAAAGGAACCAGCAGTCGCCGCCAAGTCGAGCAACCCGTCGACCATCGCCACGACGTCGGCCTCCAGCGCCTTGACCCGCCTCGGTGCGAACGCCTGCTGCGCGAGCCTGCGCAGTCGGGTGTGGTCGGGCGGGTCGAGGAAGAGGAACCCCGGCTGACCGAACGGCCGCGGCTCGGCGCCGTTGGCGATCTCGCGCTGCGCGACGGTGGACTTCAACCGGTCGCTCGCCGATGCCGGGTGTCGCAGCACGTCGCCGCAGTCCTGAAAGGACGAGAACACGACGAGATTGGCCTCGGGCAGGACGAGCGGACCAGACTCGAGGATGTGCTGGTAGGCCGGATACGGATCGGCCCGGTTCGACGGGTCCAGCAGCTGCACCAGCAGCGCCTGGGTGTCCGCGGTTGTCGTCATCTTCTTATTGTGCACGCGTTGAGTAATAGCGGCCCAGCACGTGGTCGCGAAACTCCTCGAACTCACCTGCCACGATCGAGGCCCGAATCTGGTCGACGAGCCGAATCACGAAGCGCTCGTTGTGAATCGTGCACAGCGTCGATGCCAGCATCTCCTTCGACTTGATCAGATGGTGGATGTATGCGCGCGTGTAGTTGGCGCACGTGTAGCAGTCGCATTCGGCGTCGATGGGCGTGAAGTCCCTGCGGTACCGGGCGCCGGTGATGTTGTAGCGCCCGGTCACCGAGTACACCGCGGCGTTGCGGGCCACCCGGGACGGCGACACGCAGTCGAAGGTGTCCGCGCCGGCCGCGACGGCGGCGAACAGGTCGTCGGGCTCGCTGATGCCGAGCAGGTGGCGCGGCTTGTCGTCCGGCAACTCGTCGGTGCACCAGCCGACGATGGTCGCGAGGTTCTGCTTCTCCAGCGCCCCGCCGATGCCGTAGCCGTCGAAGCCGCGACCTTCCTCGTCGAGGATCTCGGTCAGCCCGCGGGA
>JAOPVF010000135.1 GCA_025963195.1 Mycobacterium sp.
ATGGAGGAGGTGGGAGGCGACGGGTTCCTGCTGTCGCCGACCGTCACCCGCCGCAACATCGCCGAGATCGCCGACGGCCTGGCACCCGCACTGCGCAAGCGCGGCCTCATCCGGGACGGCTACAACCACAGCACGTTCCGGGAGAACCTGCTCGAGTTCTGAGCGAGATCCCGGCGTAATACCAGAGGTACTGACGCGACGCGGATGCGTCACGCGATGCCGATTTACTCGTGACGAAAGCGCGCCAACGAACGCCGTGCTCACAGGTCAAGAGATGACCCAAGCAGGAGGCATTCGTGTTCGACAAAGCAGACCCCTACCGCAACCCGTCTGGTCCTTCGGCTGAATGGGACCGCCGTAAGTTTCTGAAGGCCAGCGGTCTCACAGTCGGCGGCATCAGCCTCGCAGCCCTGATTGCGGCCTGCGGTGGCGGCGGCGGCGGATCGGGTGGTGACACGCTCACCCTGCGTATGCCGTTCCTCGCCGACATGCAGGTTCCCGACCCGGACATCATGTACGAGGGCGAGGGCGTCCAGGTGATGGAATCGGCCTACGAGGGACTGGTGCGCTACAAGTCCGGCACGTCGGACTTCATCCCAGGACTGGCGAAGTCGTGGACGATCTCGCCCGACCTACTGACGTACACGTTCACGTTGCAACCCGGCGTGAAGTTTCACGACGGAACCCTCGCCGACGCCGAGTCCTGGACCAAGAGCTTCGAGCGGCGGGGAAAGATCAATCAGGGCCCGGCCTACATGGTCACGGGCGTGGCAAAGACCGCGGCGCCCAATCCGACGACGTTCATCGTCACGCTCAAGGAACCCAACAACGCGTTCCTGCACTACATGGCGTGCCCATGGCAGCCGTTCGCGGTGAGCCCGACCGCAGTGGCCAAGAACGCCAAGGGCGACGACCTTGCCCAGGACTGGCTGAAGACCAACGACGCCGGCACCGGACCGTACGTGTTCAAGGAGTTCGTCCCCGGTAGCCACTACACGTTGGATGCCTTCGGAGACTACTGGGGCGAAAAGCCCGCGTTCAAGACCATCCGCATCGAGATCACGCCGAGCATCTCGACCCAGAAGCTGCAGCTTGACTCCGGTGCGTTCGACATGGTGACGAAGGGCTTCGCGATACCGGATGTGCTTCAGTACCAGCAGAACTCGCAATTCTCCGTCGTCAACTCGTTCGGCGGTGTCGGCGAGGCGATCTGGCTCAACCCGAACTCCGGCCTATTCGCCGACAAGGCGCTGAGAAAGGCGGTGCTCACGGCCCTGGACCGCAAGTCCATCGTCGACACCTCTTGGGGCGGGTTGACCACCGCGCAGCAGGCGATGTGGCCGGATCGCACCCTCAACCCGGCGCTGGCCCCGTTCCCGGCCCAGGTCGACTCCACGGCGCTCAAGGCAATGGTGCCCTCACTTGCGTCGAAGAAGGTCGACCTTGCGTGGGCCGCCGAGGGCGGGGCGCCGCGCCAGCAGATGGCCGAGCTCGCGCAGAGCCAGCTCGCCGCGCTGGGACTCGACGTCACCGTGCGGACGATGCCGACCGCCGAGATGTTCGACCTCGCCAACCAGCCACCCGAGAAGCGGCCGGACATGCTGGTGGCCTTCCTCGGCGGTGATGCGCTTCATCTCGACACGACGTTCCGGATCCTGCTGCGCACCGGCGCCAAACCATTGAACTTCTACCAGTACTCGAACCCCGAGCTCGACGAGCTGATGGACGAGGCGGTCCGGCAGCCGACGGCGGCGCAGATGGAAGCGATCTACCAACGGTGCAGCCAGATCGTCCTTGACGACGCAATCTGGATCCCGCTTTGCCTCCCGCCGAACTCGACGATCGCACACAGCCGCGTGACCGGCGTCGAGGACAACTCGTTCTATCCGGCCATCTTCTGGCCGCAATCCCTCAAGCGGGCTTGATCGCCTGCTGGTCAGGCGGTGGGCGCCAGTTCGTGAAAGTTGCTGCGGTGAAACACCATTGGCGCCACATCGGGGTACATCGCCAGCGCGACGATCTGCAGCACGACGATCTCGTGATCGCCGGCCGCCATGCGTTTGAACGGCGCGCACTCCAGCCACAGCGTCGCGCCGTGCACGAACACGGCACCGCTGTCGGTCGCCGTCCAGTCGACGCCGTCGAAGCGGTCACCGGTCTTGGACGCCAGCGCCCGCGCGATGGGTGCGTGGTCGCCGGCCAGCACCGACAGCCCGAGACGATCCAGCCTCGCCAGCTTCGGCCAGGTGGTCGAGGTATTGGCCACGCACACCGAAACCAGCGCAGGGTCGAGTGAGACCGAGGTGAAGGAGCTTGCCGCCATCCCCTCGGCGACACCGTCGAGCAGACCGCAGAACGCCGTGACGCCGCTGGGAAAGCAGCCGAAGGCCTGCCGCAACAGCGACCGGTCGAAGTCGTCGTCGATCGCCCTGATCATGCCGACACCTGCGGGACGAACCGGCGGGCCACCTCGAGCCACTCGTCCAGATCCGGCGACGTGTCGTACTCGGAGTCGAGCAAATACAGGCTCGGCGCTGGGCAGCTAGCGCCGATCTCGACGAGGACTGGGCGCAGGCTCAACTCGGGAGCGAGCGCGTGGGTGTACGAGCCCCCGAGCATGAGCGCAAACGTGGTGATCTGACCGAGCTCACCCGCTCCGAACTGGTCGAGGAACAGTTTCAGCAGGCCGGTGTACGTCGCCTTGAACGTGGGTGACGCGACCACCAGCGAATCGGCGGACTTCACGATCTCCTTCGCCTCGGCCACCTTCGGATCACCCCAACCGAGCAGGGCAGGGCCGAGGTCGACGACGTCGATCACGTGCTCGGGGGCGACGCCGGTCAGCTTCTCGGCGACCAACTCGGCGGCGGCCCGCGTTCGCGACATCGGCTTGGGATTTCCTACGACTACGACGGTCATCGTTGCAGTCAACGGAAGGCAAATTTCGGACGTCGACCCCGACAGTAAATGCTGCATTGCGCCGCGGGTTCGGATGGGCACCGACCGCGATGAGATCGCGAGCGGCGTAATGCCCATGCCACGGCAGCGAATCCGGCGGGACACCGAGCCGTCGTTTGATGGACCACGCAGCGACCCGAAGGAGTTTGGCGATGACGAAGAAGTTCCACCTTGGCTGGTTCATGAACTTCATTCCACCGGAATGGGATACGCCATGGGCCTCGCCGGACGTGGCGCAATGGCCCAACGGCCGGTTCTACGTCGACATGGCGAAGAGCATGGAGCGGGCGTGCTTCGACTACATCATGATCGAGGACACCGTGATGGTGGCCGACGCCTACGGCGGCACGATGGAGGGCTCATTGAAGAACTCCGTGTTCGCACCCAAGCACGATCCGATTCCGTTGGCGGTGTTGATCGCAGCGCACACGTCGCGGTTGGGTGTGGTGGCGACGATGTCGACGTCGTTCTATCCGCCGTACCTGCTGGCCCGGTTGGCCTCGACGGTGGATTCGATCGCCGAGGGCCGATTCGGCTGGAACATCGTGTCATCGGCCGAGGACCGCGCCGCGCAGAACTTCGGCCTCGACGGACTCCCCGAGCACGACGAGCGCTACAACGTCGCCGACGAGTACTTCGACGTCGTCAACCAGCTCTGGGAGTCATGGGATGCCGACGCGGTCGTGATGGACCGCGAGACCCACACCTACGCCGACTTCGAGAAGGTGCGCACGGTCGACTTCGTCGGCAAGTACTTCAAGTCACGGGGGCCGCTCAACACCGTGCCCTCCCCACAGCACAAGCCGACGATCCTGCAGGCTGGGGCCTCCCCTCGGGGACGAGCCTTCGCGGCGCGCGCCGCCGACTCGATCGTCGCCGTGGGTACCGGTGTCGAAGGAATGCGAGAGTACCGCAACGATATTCGGGCTCGCGCGAAGGAGGCGGGGCGAAATCCCGACGACATCAAGCTGATGTTCTGCGTGTCGCCAGTGGTCGCGCCGACCGAGGCCGAGGCACGGGCGGAGGTCGACCGGCTCACTGCGAGAGCGAGCTACGTCGAGAAGCAGCTAGTCGGGATCTCGTCCAACACCGAAATCGACTTCAAGCAGTTCGACTGGGACGAGCCGCTGCCCGAGGGTCTGACCACCAACGGGGAACGGGGCTCGCTCGAGCACTTCATGCGCGGCGACGGCAGCCCGGAGCCAAAGACGTTGCGCAAGCTCGCAATCGACTGGGCCACCACCGGCGTCGAATTCATCGGTACGCCCGAGCAGGTGGCCCGCGAGATGGGTGAGGCCATGGAGGAGATCGGCGGCGACGGCTTCCTGATCATGAAGCCGGGCTGGGACCTGAATCGGAACTACATCTCGTCGATCACCGACGGCTTGGTGCCCGAGCTGCAGCGCCTCGGGCTGACCAGGACCGAGTACACCAAGTCGACCCTGCGGGAGACGCTGCGCGAGTTCTAGGAGTCGCTTCGGCGGTTAACCGTCGATTGCGCCACTTGGTATCTCGTCGGGCCGCACGACGTGTGGCGCAATCGCCAGGGAATCAACTGTATCTGCCGCCGTCACGCCGGCTCACTACCGTGCCGATCGGGCGGTCGTCAGGCCGGCCCATGGCAGCGCAGCCGAGGAGGGCGAAACATCAAGGCGAACGAGGTTGATCCGATCTTCCCGGCGTCCCCTTTGCCGATGGCCGAGCGGGCCGCGTTGCAGCGGCGCACCCTGCGCGTCCTCGTCATGGGCCAGGTGGTCGGAGCCGCCGCCCTCGGTGCCGCGATCACCGTCGGCGGATTCGTCGTGGAGGACATCGTCGGCGTCGGCACGCCGTGGGTGGGCGTCTCGACCGCAGCGGTCACGGCCGGTTCGGGCACGATGGCCCAGATTCTGTCGCTGGTGATGCGCCGTTACGGTCGGCGCGCCGGAATGCAATTGGGCTATGGCCTCGCGGTCGTCGGTGGGGTAATCGCCTGCGCCGGTGTGCAATTTGCTGTGCTGCCGGTGTTCTTGATCGGGCTTCTCCTCTATGGCGCCGGGTCGGCGACCAACCTGCTGGCCCGCTACGCAGCTACCGATCTGGCCGAGCCGGAGCAACGCGGCCGCGCGATGGGCCGAATCCTGTTCGCGTCGACCTTCGGCGCCGTGTTCGGCCCAACCCTCGTCATCCCGGCCGAGCACCTCGGCATGGCGTGGTTCGGCCTGCACGTGTACGCAGGCCCGTGGCTGTTCAGCTCGTTCTTCTTCGCGTGCGCCGCGGTGAACGTGGCGGTCCGGCTCCGGCCCGACCCGCTGCTGGTGTTCGCGGCCGAACACGGGATGACCACCACGGACCGGCCGGTGCGGCTGCGGGAGTCGGTGCGCGCCATCGGGGCGTCGCCGATCGCGCGGCTTGCGCTGCTGGCGATGGTGATCGCACAGGCGGTCATGGTTGGCGTGATGGCCATGGCGCCCATCGACATGAAGGCCCACGACCACGAGGCGATGAGCTCAGTGGTGGTCTCCGTGCACATCGCCGGAATGTTCGCGTTCAGCCCGCTGGTCGGCCGCTACGCCGATCGCAGGGGAAGGCTGTCCTCGCTGCGCGCGGGTGCACTGGTGTTGCTGGCCGCCTGCGGACTCTCGGCACTGTCCTCCGACAACGTGCCACTCATGTTCGCGGCGATGTTCGCGCTCGGACTGGGTTGGACGCTTGCCCTCATCGGCGGCTCGAGCCTGCTGATCGAGCACGTCC
>JAOPVF010000139.1 GCA_025963195.1 Mycobacterium sp.
GCCGCCCTACGGCGCGCCCCCGTCGTACGGACCTCCCCCGTCATATGGCGCTGCACCGTCCTATCCGCCACCGCCGTCCTTTCCGCCGCCGCCCTACGGCGCCCCCCAGGGATACGGACCTCCTCCGGGATACGGCGCCGCCCCCGGTTACGGCGCTCCCCAGGGATACGGCCCGCCGCAGGCATATGGCGCTCCTGCGGGATACGGCGCCTACGGCGCGCCCGTCCAGTCCACCAACGCGTTGGCGATCGCGTCATTGGTCGCCTCGGTGATCTGGCTCTGCGGCATCGGCTCCATCGCAGGCATCGTGATGGGCGTGGTCGCGCTCAACCAGGTCAAGCACAGCGGTGAGCACGGCCGGGGCCTGGCCATCGCCGGCATCGCCGTCGGTGCCGCGACACTGATCCTCGGCTTCGTCTTCATGGCGCTGGCCTGACCATGACCAACGGCCCCGATCAGCCGTACCCAGGCGAATTCTCCCCACTGGAGAACTCGCCGGTGGACTACCCGAACGGTCCCGGCCTGCCACCTCCGGTCTACGGAACCGGGTATCCACCTCCGGGCGCCGGCTACCCACCACCTGCACCGGGCTACCCGCCGGCACCCGGTTACCCGCCGTCCGGGTATCCGCCAACACCCCCCGGGTATCCGCAGTACGCAAGCGGATACGCCTACGGGACCGATCCGTACGACCCCTACCGGTCGATGAAGCCACCCGGCACCAACGGCAAGGCGATCGCTGCGCTGGCCACCTCGCTGGCCGGCCTGCTGTTCTGCGGGCTGCCGTCCGTCGTCGGCCTCATTCTCGGCATCGTCGCGATGCGAGAGACCAAGCGCACCGGCCAGGAGGGTTACGGTCTTGCGCTGGCAGGCACCATCATCGGCGGGCTGGTCACCGTGGGCTTCGTGCTCTACATCCTGTTCTTCATCGGCCTCGCCGCCAGCGACTGGTCCTACGTCTAACGGCTAGTCCGGCGGCCGGAACGGCTCGCCGGTGCGGGCCATCCCAGCTGCCCGACCCTTGCCCGCGATCACCAGCGCCATCTTGCGACTGGCCTCGTCGATCATCTCGTCGCCGAGCATCACCGCGCCCCTTGCGCCCCCGGCTCGCGACGTGTGCCAGTCGTAGGCCTCCAGGATCAGCTCGGCGTGGTCGTAGTCGTGCTGGCGCGGGCTGAAGATCTCGTTGCCCGCGGCGATCTGGTCGGGGTGCAGCACCCACTTGCCGTCGTAACCGAGCGCAGCCGACCGCCCGGCGATCCGGCGGAACGCCTCGACGTCGCGCACCTTGAGGTACGGGCCGTCGACGGCGTTGATGCCATGCGTGCGTGCGGAGATCAGAATGCGCATCAGCACGTGGTGGTAGGCGTCGCCGACGTCGTAGCCCTCTGGTGGTTCGCCGACCACCAGGGTGCGCATGTTGAGGCTGGCCATCATGTCGGCGGGCCCGAACACCAGCGCCTGCACCCGTGGCGCGGCCGCGATCTCGTCGACGTTGGTCAGCCCGCGGGCGTTCTCGATCTGCGCCTCGACGCCGATGCGGCCGGGAGGCAGCCCGTGCACGGCCTCGAGCTGGGTGAGCAAGAGGTCGAGTGCGAGCACGTGCGAGGCGTCGGACACCTTGGGCAGCACCAGGAGGTCGAGGTGTGCGCCCGCCGCGGCGACCACCTCGATGACGTCCGCGTGGGTCCACGGCGTGGTCCAGTCGTTCACCCGCACGCCCCGTAGCTGACCGGCCCAGCCCGGCTCGGCAAGGGCACTCGCCACCCGAGCGCGAGCCTCTGCCTTGGCATCCGGCGCGACGGCATCCTCCAGATCGAGGAACACCTCGTCGGCGGCCAACTGCTTGGCCTTCTCAATCATCTTGTCGCTACTACCAGGAACCGAAAGACACGTTCGTCGGGGGCGATACAGGTTGTCCACGTGCTAACTCTCTACCCTTTGACTCATGGTGGCGGTGAACAGGGTCTACGCGGCCCGACTCGCAGGGATGGTGGTGCTCGGTCCCGACGGGGAGTCCATCGGTCGTGTGCGCGACGTGGTGATCAGCATCAGCGTCGTCCGCCAGCAACCGCGGGTGCTCGGGTTGGTCCTCGAATTGCTCACCCGCAGAAGGATTTTCGTACCAATCCTGCGTGTGACCGCGATCGAGCCGAACGCGGTGACGTTGACCACCGCCAACGTCTCGCTGCGGAGGTTCACGCAGCGCCCCGGTGAGGTGCTGGTGCTCGGCCAGGTGCTCGATACCCGCGTCCGCGTGAACGACCCGGAGCTGGAGAACCTCGCAGGCGTCGACGTCGTCGTCGTCGACATGGCGATCGAACAGGTGCGGTCGCGTGACTGGCTGGTGACCAGGGTCGCGGTGCGCAACAACCGCAGGCTCGGCCGCCGCACCACCGTGCACGTGGTCGACTGGCAGAACGTCACTGGCCTCACCCCTTCGGCCCTGGCGCTTCCCGGCCAGGGCGTCGCACAACTGCTGGCTCAGTTCGAGGGCCAACGCCCCATCGAGGTGGCCGACGCCATTCGCGAGCTGCCCGCCAAGCGGCGCTACGAGGTGGTCAACGCGCTCGACGACGAGCGGCTTGCCGACATCCTGCAGGAGCTTCCCGAGAGCGAGCAGGCCGAGCTCCTCGAGCAGATGGACACCGAACGCGCTGCCGACGTCCTCGAGGAGATGGACCCCGACGACGCCGCCGACTTGCTCGGCGAGCTCGGCGCATCGCGTGCCGAGCAGCTACTCGCACGAATGGATCCCGAGGACTCCGAGCCGGTTCGCCGACTGCTCAAGCACTCCCCCGACACCGCGGGCGGTCTGATGACGCCGGAGCCGGTGGTGCTGGCCCCCGACACAACCGTGGCCGAGGCGCTGGCGCGCGTGCGCGATCCCGATCTGACGCCCGCGCTGGCCTCTCTGTCCTTCATCGTGCGGCCACCGACGTCCACCCCGACCGGACGCTATCTGGGCTGCGTGCACCTGCAGCGGTTGCTGCGCGAGCCGCCAGCGGCACTCGTCGGTGGCATCATCGACAGCGATCTTCCCAACCTCACCCCCGACACCACGCTGGCGGCGATGACGCGGTACTTCGCGGCATACAACCTGGTATGCGGGCCGGTGGTCGACGAGGAGAACCATCTGCTTGGCGCCGTCACCGTCGACGACGTGCTCGACCATCTCCTGCCGCACAACTGGCGGCTCAATGCCGACGAACCCGAGCTGCCCGCCGGTAACGCCACGACCGGAGGCGGGTCGTGAGCGATCTGTCCGGTCGCCAGCGGCTCGACACGCCGCGCATGTCGCGGCGGCGGTTGACACCACAGTTCGACGTCGAGGCCGCGGGTCGACTCGGCGAGTCGTTCGCAAGGTTCCTCGGCACCGGCCGCTACCTGGCGATGCAGACGGTCTTCGTGGTCGTCTGGATAGCGCTGAACCTGTTCGCGGTATCGCTGCGCTGGGATCCCTACCCGTTCATCCTGCTCAACCTGGCGTTCTCGACGCAGGCCGCCTATGCCGCGCCACTGATCCTGCTTGCGCAGAACCGTCAGGAGAACCGCGACCGGGTGGCGCTCGAGGAGGACCGGCGCCGCGCCGAGCAGACCAAGGCCGACACCGAGTACCTCGCCCGCGAACTCGCGGCGCTGCGACTGGCGGTCGGCGAGGTCGCCACCCGCGATTACCTCCGGCGCGAGCTCGAGGAATTGCGCGATCTGCTCAATCAGCAGGTGCCGTCCAAGGGCGGTACGGGCAAGAAGAAGCGGGCAAACCAGACGACCCAGGCACCCGACTCGCCGAACTCCGCCGAGCCAGCCGAAACCGACTCGGGCATTGCCGCAACGGAGGAATGACGACTAGGTATGGTGACTAGGTTCACTACGTAGCTCGGTCACGCTAGGACGGTGGAGTGCGCATAGCGGGAGACCCGGCCTCCGTAGCCTCCGCAGCCGTGGAAAGGGTGCGGAGCCACGCGGGCCGCATGATGCGTACGCCTGCCTTCGGTATCGCGGTGCTCGTCCCCCTGGTCCTCGCAGGCGCAGTCGGCGCGTCGGCGCCATCACATCCCACTTCCGTCGACGACAACGGGATCACGCCGCTGGCCTCCGTCGCACGAACCACTGACGGCGCCACCGTGGTCGCGGCCATCAAGATGCCGTCCCCCTTTCACATCGCCGCCGCGAGCCTGTCCGCCCCGCCATCGATGATGGTGAATTCCCCTGGCAGCCTTCGCATTCCGGCGACGGCGCTGAATGCGTACCGCAATGCCGAAAGCATGATGGCCAGCGCCTACCCTGCTTGCGGCATCAGCTGGAATCTGCTGGCGGGCATCGGCCGGATCGAGTCGATGCACGCCAACGGCGGCGCCACCGACGCACGAGGCACGCCCATCCAGCCCATCTACGGCCCTGCCCTCGACGGCACGCTTGCTGGCAACGAGGTCATCGTGCAGAGCGTCCAGGCTGGGCGGGTTACGTTCGCCCGCGCCATGGGCCCGATGCAGTTCCTGCCGGGCACCTGGGCCCGCTACGCCTCCGACGGTGATGGCGACGGCAAGGCCGACGTCCAGAACCTGTACGACTCGACGCTCGCCGCCGCCAGGTACCTGTGCAGCGGCGGCCTCAACCTGCGCGACCCGTCTCAGGTGATGGCAGCCATCCTGCGCTACAACAACTCGACGGCCTACGCCCAGAACGTGCTCGGCTGGGCCGCGGCGTACGCCACGGGCGTCGTCCCGGTCAATCTGCCGCCGATCACCGGACCCGCCCCGATTGGTGACGCACACCTCGACGCCAACCCCGAAGGCCTCGGCCCTGGCCTGCCGCTCAACGCTGCGGGACTTCCCGTCGGCGACCCGCTGTCGCTGATGACGCTGCTGCCCGATACGGCAGGCCGGCTCGGCCCCGGCTTCGCCTCAGGGCCGCTTCCTGGTCCCGGTACCGTGGCCCCACAGCAGAACTGCCAGGTGTTCTGCCTGACTCCGCAGGCCCCGGCGCCTCCGCCCGACGAGCTGCCGCCAGCGCCGTTAGCGCCGCCGCCGCCGTGGGCGCCCCCTGAACCGGCGCCCGTCATGCCGGCACCGGGCCCTGCGCTGGGGCCGCTGCCCGGCCCACCAGCCTGACCCTGCCGACCATCCCGTCGCTTCGCTCGCCCCGCGTGCCAACTCGGCAGGTGCCGTCCGCTTAGACTCGCGGATGATGTCCTCTACACCGAACGACCTGGAATCCGCGGTCCGCGCCGCGCTGGCCAAGGTCGTCGACCCCGAGCTGCGCAGGCCGATCACCGAAGTCGGCATGGTCAAGAACGTCACCGTCGCGACCGACGGTGGCGTACACGTCGAGATCTACCTGACCACCGCAGCATGTCCGAAGAAGAACGAGATCGACGAGCGCGTGCGCCAGGCCGTCGCCGACGTCCCCGGTACAGGCGCGGTGAAGGTCACCCTCGACGTCATGGACGACGAGCAGCGCGCCGAGTTGCGCAAGCTGCTCCGCGGCGATTCGCGGGAGCCGGTGATCCCGTTCGCCCAGCCGGGTTCCCTGACCAGGGTGTACGCGGTGGCGTCCGGCAAGGGTGGCGTCGGCAAGTCCAGCGTGACGGTCAACCTGGCTGCGGCCATGGCGGCCCGTGGGCTGTCGGTCGGCGTGCTCGACGCCGACATCTACGGCCACTCCGTGCCCCGGATGATGGGCACCGAGGACCGGCCAACGCAGGTCGAGTCGATGATCCTGCCGCCCATCGCCCATGACGTGCGGGTCATCTCGATCGCCATGTTCACCCAGGGCAACACACCGGTGGTGTGGCGCGGACCGATGCTGCACCGCGCGTTGCAGCAGTTCCTCGCCGACGTGTACTGGGGCGACCTTGACGTGCTGCTGCTCGATCTGCCGCCTGGCACGGGTGACATCGCAATCTCGGTGGCGCAGTTGATCCCTGGCGCGGAGATCCTGGTGGTGACCACCCCGCAGTTGGCCGCGGCCGAGGTCGCCGAGCGGGCGGGTGCGATTGCCCTGCAGACCCGCCAGAAGATCGTCGGCGTCGTGGAGAACATGTCCGGCCTGCTCTTGCCGGACGGCACCACGATGAACTTGTTCGGCGAGGGCGGCGGCGCGCGGGTGGCCGAAAGCCTGTCCCGCGCAGTCGGTGCCGACGTGCCACTGCTCGGTCAGATCCCGTTGGATCCGGCGCTGGTCGCCGCGGGCGATTCGGGTGTGCCGCTGGTGCTCAGTGCGCCGGACTCGGCGGCGGGCAAGGAATTGCGCAAAGTCGCCGACGCGCTGTCGTCGCGCAGGCGCGGGCTGGCCGGCATGTCGCTTGGCCTGGACCCGGCGGGCCGTTAGACCCCGCTTAGGTCGCGTCGCTGTCGAACGGGGTGACGTCCGGCGGCGGTGCGGTCGTTGGGGCAGTCGGCGTTGGCGGCGCATCGGCCGTCGAATTGGCGGCCGGCCCACCCGGTGAGACGGGCTTGTCGAAGTTGCCGGTGAGAAACGAGTCGTCCCCGTCGAGCAGATGCTTGGTCAGGGCGGCCCGCGGCGACATGCCCCGCAGCTTCTGCAGCTCGTTCAACGGCTCACGCAGATCGTCGAATTCGGGGCCGAGGTCCTGACGTAGCTGGCTGGTCGCGCCACTGAGGTACTCGCGGGCCTGCCTGATGCTGTTGGTCGTCCAGCGGATGGCGCCGGGTAGCCGTTCGGGGCCGAGGATCACCAGGCCGGCGACCACCAGCACCAACATCTCACCCCAGCCGATGTTGGCGAACATGGCTAGGCGGCTGGGTTGTCGGGAGCGGGGTTGACGATCAGCGTGACGGGGCGGCCATCGCGGACCACCTCGATCGGAGCGTCCTGACCGATCTTGAGCTGCCGCACCGCGACGACCATCTCGTCGGCGTCGGCCACCTTGCGGTTCCCGACCTTGACCACGACGTCGTTCTCGAGGATGCCCGCTCGGTCAGCGGGCCCGCCGCCGACGACGTTCTTGATCAAGGCACCGGAGGCCACCGAGTTGCTCACCGACACCGCATTCAGGCCAAGTGTCGGATGCGAGATCTTGCCGTCCTTGATCAGCGCCGCGACGGTGTCCTTCACCTCGTTGACCGGAATTGCGAAGCCCAGCCCACTTGCGCTGTCGGACAACGACTTACCGGCGGTGTTGATACCGATGACCTCGGAGCTCATGTTGATCAGCGGACCGCCGGAGTTGCCGTGGTTGATCGACGCGTCGGTCTGAACTCCGTCGATCACGGTGTCGGTGTCCGAACCGTCGCCCGACAGTGGGACGGGGCGGTGCAGGGCGCTGACGATGCCGTGCGTGACGGTGCTGCGCAGACCCAGCGGCGCGCCCGCGGCAATGACCTCCTCGCCGACCCGGATCTTCTCGGAATCGCCCATGCGCGCCACGGTCAGGTTGTCGACGTTGTCGACCTTGAGCACGGCCACGTCGGTCTTGGGATCGCGGCCCACCAGGTTGGCTGGAACTTCCTTGCCGTCGTTGAACACCACCGAGATCTTGAATGCGCTCGGGTTGCTGGCGGCCTGAGATATCACGTGGTTGTTGGTGACGATGTAGCCGCGACCGTCGACGACGACGCCCGACCCCTGCGAGCCCTCGGTGTCGCTGACTGCTTCGACAGTCACGACGGAGTCGGCGACGGCGGCGGCCACCGTCGCGAACCGGCCCGCGGGAGCCTCGGGGTTGTTGTCGGTCTGCAGCGTCACCTTGGAGGTGGTGAATGCCTCGACGGTTTGAGCGGTCTTGTTGCCAACCCATCCGCCGATGAACGCGATCACGACGGCGATGATCATCAGGGTCGCCAACGCGAGCCACGACACCTTGCCGCCGAAGAGCACGTCGCGCACGCCCAACTTGCCGACCGGGGCGTAGACGACGGTGGGCGCTGACTGCGGCACCGCGGGGGTGCCGAGTGACGGGATCGCAGACGGATCACGCCACGGGTCGGCGGGCTGGTCGAGGTCGTGGTCGCGCTCGGCTTCCAATGCGCCCGCATCGGCCGGGTGCCGCTGCAGGGAGTCACCGCTGCCGTTCTGCGGACCGAAGGCCTGGGCGAGCACGGGATCGGGCGCCTGTTCGGTCGGCGTGTAGTCGCCCTGGTCGCGCACCGCGTCGGTGCCGAGGAACGAGCCACGGAAGCCATCGGGCCTGCCGAACGCTCGGGTGGCCGCCGGATCGACGGGCGGTCGCGACACCGGGCGCGGTGCCAGACGGTTGTTATTACCGGACTGGTCCTGATTGCTCACCCGTTAGTCACTCTCCATTAGAGCGGACGCCTGCCCGGCGGCCACTGGTCGATCGACGCCCACCCAGCCTACCGGCGCTTGCGACGAGCCCGCGTAGTCCCATCAGCAAACTGCCCGTCGTCCGCCTCGATGGGCGGCTCGGGTGGCGAATGATGCGGGATCTGGGACAACAAGCCCAGCAAAGCACTCGGCACGATGATCGGGCATGAGTCCCGCAAAGCACTGCGCGCCTGCCCCTGTGCCTCTACCTCGGCCGCGCACTGCGGACAGAGCGACAAGTGGGTGGCCGCGCGGAGGTGCGACTTCATCGTGAGCTCGCCGTCGACGAAGGCAGCAACCGCCTCGATCGACAGGTGCTCGGTCGATCCGAACCGTCGCGGACCGACCGGCGCGTCGCTTTGCGAGGCGAATTGGGCGGGCAGCCACGAGAATGCGCGGCGGAACACGTCTCCCGGGTCGGCCATCACCCACTCCCCTCCGGTCGTTCGCATCATCAGATCAACACTCTCATTCGAATGTAACCCGATGGGCCGGGCCGGACACTACTGAACGCTAGGCGGATTTGGCCGCGGCGTCAGCATGGGCGTCACCGTGCACTGCCAGGTAGTCGCGCAAAGCCTGCCGTCCGCGGTGGATTCGGCTGCGCACCGTACCGAGTTTGACGCCGAGCGTGGCGCCGATTTCCTCGTAGGACAAGCCCTCGATGTCACACAGGACCACCGCGGCACGGAACTCCGGAGCCAGCGAGTCGAGGGCGGCCTGCAGGTCGGGACCCAGCCTCGAGTCGTGGTAGATCTGCTCGGGGTTCGGCTCGTCGGCGGGCACCCGGTCGTAGTCCTCGGGCAGTGCCTCCATGCGGATCCGGCTGCGACGACGGACCATGTCGAGGAACAGGTTCGTGGTGATGCGGTGAAGCCATCCCTCGAACGTGCCCGGCTGGTAGTTCTGCACCGAGCGGAACACCCTGATGAACGTCTCCTGGGTGAGGTCCTCCGCGTCGTGCTGGCTGCCGGACAGGCGGTATGCCAGGCGGTACACCCGATCGGCGTGCTGACGCACCAGTTCGTCCCACGACGGCATGGCGGCGATGTCGCCGGTGGCGTCGAACACCGCGGTGCCCGTCAGCTCATCGGTTGGCTCGACCCAATCGCCGTCTCCGGCTTGCTCGAGATGAGCCATGAACACGGGGGCGGGTGTGGTGGTCGTCGGATCCTCCAGGTCACTAGCGCAGCCACTATTATGGGTCAGCGGCTCAACACCCGCGGCAACCGAATCGTCGCCATGGTTATTCCCTGGCCGCCGGCTTCCGTCGTATTCCATGCGAGTACCTTTTCCGACCCTGGTGAGGTTGGCATATGAGCAAACTGAACATTTCCTGAGAAAGCGGGCTACCCCCTACTCGAACTGGGCAAACCGACCCGCCGCGACCTGAATCCGGCGTCCCGGCGCGGGCGTGTCGCGACGTTCGTGATCACGGTTCGCTTACGCTGCGGGGCATGGCCAGCACCGACGAGAGTCAGGCACGGCCCAGTCGCGCTGAATCAATCGTGGCCCACGCCGAGCAGTCGATCACCGAGGACGCGATCACGGCGTCGGCCCGCGAGCGAGCCGACGACAGCGGAGCTGGTGCCGTCACCCCCGCGGTCGGCGCCTTTCTGAGCGTCCTCGCGAAGCTGGCAGGCGCCAAGGCGGTGGTCGAGGTCGGCACCGGCGCAGGGGTCAGCGGCCTGTGGCTGCTGTCCGGCATGCGCGCCGACGGTGTCTTGACGACCATCGACGTCGAGCCCGAGCATCAGCGGCTGGCCAAGCAGGCGTTCGTCGAGGCCGGTATCGGGCCATCGCGGACTCGGTTGATCGGCGGCCGCGCTCAGGAAGTGCTCACCCGGCTGGCCGACGACTCCTACGACCTCGTGTTCATCGACGCCGAGCCCGTCGACCAACCGCAGTTCGTCGTCGAAGGCGTGCGGTTGTTGCGGTCGGGCGGCACGATCGTCGTGCACCGGGCTGCGCTCGGCGGTCGCGCGGGCGACGCCAGTGCCGCCGACAAGGAGGTCGGCGCGGTGCGTGAGGCCGCGCGGCTGATCGCCGAGGACGAGCGGCTGACACCGGTGCTGGTTCCACTCGGCGACGGACTGCTGGTCGCCGCGCGCGACTGACCGCCCTTCCTGCGGTTTCGGCGTGAAGAGTCGCGCTCACGGCCGTTGATCACGCCCAAATCGATCTTTACGCATTCTTGACGCCTGTCGCCCTTGACCGACGGCTGAACGCGCGTTTAGCGTACTAAACATGCGTTCAGCGGATGATTTGACGGCCACCGCGCGGATCCGCGACTCCGCGATCGAACAGTTCGGCCAGCACGGCTTCAGCGTCGGACTGCGCACGATTGCCGAGGCGGCGGGCGTCAGCGCCGCGCTGGTGATCCACCACTTCGGGTCGAAGGACGGGCTGCGCAGGGCCTGCGACGACTATGTCGCCGAGCAGGTTCGCGATGCGAAGTCGGAGTCGATCCAGAACAACGACCCAGCGGCGTGGTTCGCCCAGATGGCCGAAATCGAGTCCTACGCACCGATGATGGCCTACCTGGTGCGCAGCCTGCAGTCCGGCAGTCAACTCGCGAAGGACTTCTGGCGCCGGATGATCGACAACGCCGAGGAGTACATGGAGGAAGGCGTCCGAGCGGGCACCATCAAGCCAAGCCGGGATCCGCGCGCCAGGGCGATGTACCTCGGAATGGCCAGCGGCGGCGGGTTCCTTCTCTACCTCCAGATGCACGACACCCCAACCGATCTGCGCGCCGTGCTACGCGACTACGGCAACGACATGGTCTTGCCCGCCCTCGAGGTCTACACCGAGGGCCTGTTGACGGACTCGACGATGTTCGACGCGTTCACCGAATTGCGCGAAAAGGGCATCCCGTTCAGCACATCCCAACAAGGAGAACAGAATGGCAACGACGTCCCTGCAACGGCATGATGCCAGTGAGCGATCGCACCTTGCGGTCGAAATCCGGGGTTTGTCCAAGTCTTTCGGCCGGACCAAGGCACTCGACGGCCTGGACCTCTTCGTCGCGCCGGGCCACGTCACCGGGTTCCTCGGGCCGAACGGCGCGGGCAAGTCCACCACGATCCGGGTTCTGCTCGGTCTGCTCAAGGCCGACGGCGGGACCGCGCGGCTGCTCGGCGGCGACCCATGGCGCGACGCGGTCGCACTGCACCGCAGGATCGCCTACGTGCCAGGCGACGTCACGTTGTGGCCCAACCTGACCGGCATGCAGGTCATCGAGTTCCTTGCCCGCCTGCGCGGCAACGGCGTCGATGCCAGGCGCCGTGACCAGTTGATCGAGCGCTTCGAGCTCGACCCGCACAAGAAGGCACGCACGTACTCCAAGGGCAACCGGCAGAAGGTCGCCATCGTGGCAGCGTTCTCAACCAACGCCGAACTCTACGTCCTCGACGAGCCGACGTCGGGCCTGGATCCGTTGATGGAGAAGGCCTTTCAGAAGTGCGTCGCGGAAGTCGCAGGCCACGGCGCCGCCGTACTGCTGTCCAGCCACATCCTCGCCGAGGTCGAGAAGCTCTGCGACAGCGTGACGATCATCCGCGCCGGCCGCGCGGTGAAGTCGGGAACCCTCGACGAACTGCGCCATCTGATGCGCACGACCGTCACGGTGCGCACCCGCACCGACGGCCAAGCACTGCAACGCGCCCCGTTCGTGCACGACTTCTCGATCCACGACGGCCACTACAGCTTCTCGGTCGGCCGCCACGATCTGGACCGCGCGATGGCCCAGCTCAAGGATCTGGGCATCATCGATCTCACAGTGACGCCCGCATCACTCGAGGACATGTTCCTGCGCGAGTACCAAGGGGCGACGCGATGAGCACCACTGCCGTCGCACCACGGACGCGGAGGCGCGAGGCCACACCGGGCGGTTCCCAGTGGACGGGCACGCTGCACCTCCTGCGGCTCGCGTTGCGCCGCGACCGCGTCCGGCTCTCGGTCTGGATCGCGATCCTGACGGTGATGATGGTGTACGCGCCGAACACCGTGAAGGTGGCCTACCCGGAAGAGGCGCAGCGGTTGGCGCGCGTCAACCTGCTCAAGACACCGGCCGGAATGATGTTGGGCGGCCCCATGTTCGGTGGCAACGAGACCGATCTCGGCGCGATGATGGCCAACGAGCTGATGCTCACGCTGATCATCGCCACGTCGATCCTGGCCATCCTCACCGTGATTCGGCACACCCGCGCCGAGGAGGAGAACGGCGCAGCGGAATTGATGCTGTCATCGGTGGTGGGCAGGCATGCCCGCACGTACGCCGCACTGATCCTCATCGGTGCGGTCAACGCAATCCTGGCCGTCACCATGACCCTTGCCATGGCGGCGATCGGCTTCAACGTCGTCGACGCCGCGGCGATGTGCCTTGGCGTGACCGGAGTCGCGATGGTGTTCGGCGCCGTTGCCGCGGTCACCGCCCAGCTGTGGCGTCAGGCGCGCACGGCCAGCGGCGCCGCCATGGGGGCGCTTGCGCTGGCGGCACTGGTGCGCGGCGTCGGCGACGTCATCGACAATTCGGGCAGCGCGCTGAGCTGGTTCTCCCCCATCGCCTGGGCGCAACAGATGCGCCCGTTCGTCGACCTGCGGTGGTGGCCCTTCGCACTGCTGGTCGCGCTCGCGGTCGGGCTGATGGCGTTGGCCGCCGTGTTGGAGAGCCGACGCCAGTACGACGCAGGGAACATCCCGTCGTCCGGTGAGCGGCCGAACGCCCGTCCGATCAATGGCGTGCTGAGTCTGCACCTGACGCTGCAGCGAGGCCAAACCATCGGCTGGACCGTCGGATTGTTCCTGGGCGGCTTGGCCTTTGGTTCGATGACCAAGTCGTTGCTCGACGCGGCCAAGGACAACGAGCTGCTCGCGAGGATGCTTGCCGCCCAAGGCAACGACGGCGTGTACTCGACGATGACGCAGTTCCTTGCGGCCGCCGCCACCGCGTACG
>JAOPVF010000143.1 GCA_025963195.1 Mycobacterium sp.
CTCGCCGTCGAAGCAGCCAAGCTGCTGCGCGGCAAGCACAAGCCGACGTTCACGCCCAATGTCGATGGTGGCGACTTCGTCATCGTCATCAACGCCGAGAAGATCGCCGTCAGCGGCGACAAGCTCAAGAACAAGATGGCTTACCATCACTCGGGTTTTCCCGGTGGTCTCCGGGCGCGCTCGCTCGGCGATGAGCTGGTGAAGCACGCGGACCGCGTCGTCGAGAAGGCGATCGTCGGCATGCTGCCGCACAACAAGCTGAGCCGGCAGGTCCAGAAGAAGCTGAGGGTCTACGTCGGACCGGACCATCCGCATACCGCGCAGCAGCCCGTCCCGTACGAGATCAAGCAGGTGTCGCAATGACCGAACCGAACGACGCGACCGAACCGAACGACGCGACCGAACCGACTGACGTGACCACCGAGGTCACCGAGACCGAGGTCGTCGAGACCGAAGCCCCCGAGGTCGTCGAGACCGAGGTGCCCGAGGTGACCGAGGTCGTGGAGACCAAGATCGTCGAGGAGCCCACGGTCCGCGAGCCCATCGTGATCGAGCGCCCCATCCAGACCGTCGGCCGCCGCAAGGAGGCCGTGGTGCGGGTGCGCCTGACTCCCGGCACCGGCAAGTTCCTGCTGGACGGCCGCTCGCTCGAGGCTTACTTCCCGAACAAGGTGCACCAGCAGCTGATCAAGGCTCCGCTGGTGACCGTGGATCGCCTCGATACGGTCGACATCTTCGCCCACCTCGACGGCGGCGGCCCCTCGGGCCAGGCAGGCGCGCTGCGTCTCGCCATCGCCCGGGCGCTGATCATCGTGCAGCCCGAGGATCGTCCCGCCTTGAAGAAGGCCGGCTTCCTCACCCGTGACCCGCGTGCCATCGAGCGCAAGAAGTACGGTCTGAAGAAGGCCCGTAAGGCTCCTCAGTACTCGAAGCGCTGATCTGCACATCGCTGTCTGGCCACGAGCGTGCGCGTCTTGGATGAGACGCGCACGCTCGTGCTGGTTTTAGGAGGGGCATGGGTCGGCTGTTCGGCACCGACGGGGTACGTGGCGTCGCCAATCGCGATCTGACCGCCGAATTGGCACTGGCCCTCGGATCGGCCGCCGCCCGCCTCGGCACCTCCCGCGGTTCCCGCAGGCTGGCCGTCGTCGGCCGTGATCCGCGGGCCAGCGGCGAGATGCTCGAAGCTGCCGTCATCGCGGGGCTGACCAGTGAGGGTGTCGACGCGATGCGGGTCGGCGTGCTGCCGACCCCTGCGGTCGCCCACCTGACCGCTGCCTACGACGCCGAGTTCGGCGTCATGATCTCGGCGTCGCACAACCCGATGCCCGACAACGGCATCAAGATCTTCGGCCCCGGTGGCCACAAGCTGGACGACGCCACCGAGGACCGCATCGAGGACCTCGTCGCGCACGGCCCCGGCATGCGCCCCGTCGGTGCGGGCATCGGCCGCGTTGTCGACGCCGAGGACGCCCTCGACCGCTACCTGCGCCACATCGGCAAGGCCGTCACCACCCCTGCCGACGGCTTGACCGTCGTCGTCGACTGCGCACACGGTGCCGCGTCGACGGCCGCGCCGCAGGCCTACCGGGCCGCTGGCGCCAACGTCATCACCATCAACGCAGAACCCAACGGGCTCAACATCAACGACGGGTGCGGCTCGACGCACATGGCGCAGCTGCAGGAGGCGGTGCTGAGCTACGGAGCCGACCTCGGGCTGGCCCATGACGGCGACGCCGACCGCTGCCTCGCCGTCGACGCGGCAGGCAGGTTGATCGACGGTGACTCGATCATGGTGGTGCTCGCGCTGGCGATGCGCGATGCCGGTGAGCTCGCGTTGAACACTCTGGTGACGACGGTGATGAGCAACCTCGGCCTGCATCTGGCCATGCGCGCCGCGGGGATCGAGGTCCGTACCACCGCCGTCGGTGACCGCTACGTCCTCGAGGAACTGCGCGCTGGCGACTACTCGCTCGGCGGTGAGCAGTCCGGCCACGTCGTGATGCCCGCGATGGGCACCACCGGCGATGGCATCGCCACGGGACTGCGGCTGATGTCGCGGATGGCGCAGACCCGGCTGTCGCTGGCCGAACTGGCCGTGCCCATGCGGGCCCTGCCCCAGGTACTGATCAACGTCGCGGTGGCCGACAAGGCGACCGTCGCCGACGCGCCGTCGGTGCGGACCGCGGTTGCCGAGGCCGAGGCCGAACTCGGTGACACCGGCCGAATCCTGTTGCGGCCGTCGGGAACCGAGCAGGTGGTCCGCGTCATGGTGGAAGCCGCCGACGAGGACACCGCACGGATACTCGCGGCCCGCGTTGCGGAGTCGGTCAGCGAACAACGCTGACGGCGGAACCGAACGGCCCGGCGCCGCGTCCTAACCCGACATGGGAGAAAGTGACGCCGCACGCGTCGACGTCGCGGCGCTGCTCGACGTGGCACGTGGGTACGACGCTCTTGCCGACATCGTCGACGCCGCGGTCCGAGTCCATCTGACGCGGCTGTCCTTCGACGGTGCCGTCGCAGGGCGGGCATACACCGCGCGCGGCGATGCGCTGCGGAACTCGGTCGAGCAAGTCGGCGACGGGATGCGGCTCTGGGCCCGCGCGAGCGTCGAGATCGCCTCTGCGATCAGGGCGTCCGCGGATCGATACGTCGAGGCCGACGCGCGTGGCGCCCGGCGGGTGGGGTAGCGGTGGCCGAGGGGTTCGACGTGGCAGCCCGGTTGGCCACGGGAGAGCCGGCCGTCGAGCACATCGGGACCTACGTGTGGGCGTGCCGGCAACTCGGCTATCAGCATCCGGATCTGACGGTGCACGCCGCGCAGGTACGGGATTGGTACGCCAACGACGACGGCCTCGACTTGCGGGCGCTGGACGCCGACTGCGATGCGCTGTCGGCAGCGGCTGCCGCGGCCGACGATGCAGTGCGCCGCCACATGGAGCTGTCCACCGAGTTGGCAGGCGTCTGGTCGGGTGGCGGCGCTGGGGCGGCCCGCGAATTCCTCTGGCGGCACGGGCAATCGGCCGTCACGGTGCGCGACGGGTTGCGCCGTGCCGCCGAGGCGATGACCGCGCTGCGTGACGAGCTGTGGCGCGCCGTCGATGCCAAGGTCGATGCGGTGCTCCACATCGACGACCGGACGCTGCCGCAACGCGCCGAGTGGCTGGCCGCGGCCCAGGCCGTGACGACCGGTGCCGGCGACCGGGCGACCGCCAGCGAGCTCGTCGACCAGCAGATCAAACCGTTCGTGGACAACGACATCCGGTCGGACTGGCTGGCCGCGATGCACCGGGCGACGGCGTCGGCCACCGCGGCATACGACGCGGCCAGTGCGCGCATGAACTCGAGCGCGCAACCCACCTTCGACGTGCCTGGTGAACTCGGGCCGAGGTGGGACGGGCCGGACGGCTCGCCCGCGTCTATTGCGGCGGTGCCTGCTGCGACGGTGCCTGCCGCCGCGGTGATCTCGTCGCCCCCGCCCGCCTTCGATCCGCCGGCCGCAGCGCCGGCGGTGGCACCCGCGCTGGCACCACTCGCCGATCCACTGCCCGCTGCGGCTGCACCAGCCGCAGCACCCGCGTCATCGATGCCGTCGCTCGGTGAGATGGGCGGCGGCATGCCCTCGCTCGGGACCGGATCGTCTGGCTTCGGGCAGCAGCTCGCCGACCTGATCGGCGGACTGATCGGGTCGTCGGGGGACGCGCCAGCCGACCCTCAGGCGCTCGACCCGCCCAACGAGACCGACGGGCAGGGCGATAACGCCGACCAGGAGGCCAAGACCGAACCTGCGGACGCCGCGGGCGAATCCGCGCTCGACGAAGCGGCGGATGCGCCGGACGCGGTCGCACCCGACGAGACCGAGACCGAACCCGAGCCGACGCCGGAGCCCGCCGCGACGCCCGTTCCACCACCGCCGGATCCCGCTCTGCCGGTCCCGCCCGCCGTCCCGGAGGCGTTACCCACGGAGCAGACACCGTGTGAGATCGCCGCGGACGAGCTACCGCAAGTGGGGGAGTGAGTCAGATCGTCTCGTCGCGGCACGCCAACGCCGCCGTGACGAACTCGTCGCGAGCCGGGTTCGTGGTCGCCGCGTCCCAGATCAGCGTGACCTGGCCCGGCGCGATGTCCGCGATCGGAACCACCCGCACGTCGGGGCGCCGGTAGAAGGCGGTCGTTGAGCGGGGCAGGATGACGAAACCCTCCTGCGCGGCAACACGTTCCAGCTTCTGCTCCACGGTTGAGGCCATCTTGCGAGTCGCCGCACCGCGCTGTTCGGCGGTCGCGACCGCGTACCACTCCGGCACGGTCTGCGGATCCTGCAACAGCCTGCGGGTGCCGAGATCGGCTAGTCGCACGGACTCCTGTGACGCGAGCGGATCGTCGCTGGGCAACAGCGCAACTCGCGGTTCCTCGAGAAGCGCTGCGGTGCCAAGCCCGTGGTGGTCGATCGGCTCGCGGGCATACACCACGTCGGCGTCACCGCGCCGGACCACGTCGACCTGGTCGGCCCACCCCACCTGCACCACCTGAGCGCGAAACAATGGTTCGGCAGCTTCGAATTTGCGCACCGCCGCCGTCGCCAAGAGCCCGGGCATGACACCGACGACCACTGTGACCGTCGGCGTGGTCGCCCTGATTAGTCTCTCCTGCAGGGCATTCGACTCGCGCAACATGAACCTGGCGTCTTCGAGCAGTTGAGTGCCCGCGGCCGTCAACTCGGTGCCGCGGGAGTCGCGGACGAACAACTGGACCCCCAGCTCGTCCTCTAACGAGCGGATCTGACGGGACAGCACCGGCTGAGCGATGTGCAGCCGCCGCGCCGCCCGCCCGAAGTTCAGCTCCTCGGCCACCGCGACGAAGTACCTCAGCTTGCGCATGTCCAGATCCGGTATGTTCATGCCTCCAGCCATACCTTGAGGGTATCGCGAATTGATTAAAAGAGTCTTGGACGAAGTCCGACGTGGAGCGGACCGTTGAGGCATGAGTCTGAAGAACAACCGGGTCCTCATCATCGGCGGCACCTCGGGCATCGGCCTTGGCGTCGCGACTGCCGTCGCCGAACGTGGCGCCATCCCGATCGTGGCGTCGCGTCGCCAGTCCAGCGTGGACCGCGCAGTCGCACAGCTGCCAGAAGGAGCCAGCGGCGCCACCGTCGACCTCACCGACAACGCGTCCCTCGATCAACTCGCGCGCACCGTCGGCGACATCGACCACCTGGTGTTCACCGCGGGGGAGTCACTCGAACTGGCGATCCTGGCCGACTTGACCCCCGCGCGCATCACCGGGTTCTTCCCGACCCGCTTCGTCGGAGCACTCA
>JAOPVF010000156.1 GCA_025963195.1 Mycobacterium sp.
TCGCCGATCCTCAACCAGGTGGTTGGAGCGCTCTTCTTCGTCCCGATGCTGCTTGGCGGCTTCTTGGCCGGTGTGATCAGCGACCGGTTCGAACGCAAACGACTGATCCTGTGCGTCCAACTGGTGCTCATTCCGATCGAATTCCTCATGTTCGCCGCGGTGCAGTCCGGCCAGGTGACGGTGTGGATGACCTTCCCGTTCATGTTCTTCATCGGCATCGGCGGCCTTGTCAACATGACCGCGCAGCGCCCGCTCATCTACGAAACGGTGGGACCGCGGCTGGCCAGCCAGGCAATGACCATCGAGTCGACCGCGCAGGCGGGATCGGCGATGTTCGGCACCCTCGTCGGCGGTGTCCTGATCCAGCAGCTCGGCATGGGCGCCGGATTCGCGGGGATGGGTGTGCTGCTGGTCGTGTCCGCGGTGCTGCTCGCGTTCGTCCCGCAGCCTCGGTACGCCGCCCCGCGGCTGGCGGCGGGTTCGGTCTCGCTGCGCGACCAGGTTGCCACGAGCGCGACCCTCATCCGACGCAGTCGGCGGTTCGTCGCCATGCTCGCCATCACCGTCGTGATGAACCTGTGCATGTTCGGCTATATCCCGCTGGTGCCCATCTTGGCTGAGGGCTTCGCACAGAGCGCGGTGCTCGCAGGTGCGCTCGCCGCGGCTCCCGGTCTCGGCCAGATCACCGCGGGCGTAGCGCTCAGCACCAGGGAGCTGCGCCGCCACGGCACGTTGTTCGCCTGCGGTTCGGCCATTGCGCTGCTCGGACTGTTCGTCTTCGCAACGGTTCCCGTGTTGGGCGTCGCGTTCGTCGCGTTGTTCGTCTCGGGTGTCGGCCAGGCCGGGTTCGGCTCGATGCAGAGCTTGCTGGCCATCGAATCCGCGGGCGCCCACGAGCGCGGTGTCGCCCTTGGCGTGCTCAGCACCGCCATCGGGGCGCTACCCATCGGCATGGCCACCATCGGTCTTGGCGCGGAGCTGCTCGGACCGAGGGCGGCGCTGGTCACCTCATCGGTGCTCGGCCTCGTCGCTCTCGGCGTGATCGTGCTGCGGCGGCGCGGGGACCTGCTGGGCCCCAACCCCCAGACAGCCGCGCCGGACCCCGCCTGAGCGCACCCGTCGAATCGTTACGCGGGGAATGCGCCGAGTCATGCGGCGCAATGGAAAGACCACGATGGCGACCCCGCCCCGTCACGCACAGCGGTTTGGATGACAACTCACAGCTACATCTGCCCTGTCCCAGGGCCGAGCCTCACCCGCCGCCGCGCCGTCGACTGCCGCGCCGTAGACCCCAGCACCTCAGCCTGAGGAGACACCCGTGACCCGTGCCACGATCGACCTGGACCGCCGTACCTTCCTGCGGGCCAGCGGCCTAACCGTCGGCGGGCTCGCCCTTGCCAACTTCGTCGCGGCGTGCGGTGGCACCGCAAGCGACGACGGCAAGGGCACTCTGACCCTGCGGATGCCGTTCCTACAGGACATGCAGGTGCCCGACCCCGACATCATGTACGAGGGCGAGGGCGTACAGGTGATGAAGTCTTGCTACGAGGGCCTGGTCAACTACAAGTCGGGCACCTCCGAGATCATCCCGGCGCTGGCGCAGTCCTGGACGGTGTCCGACGACCAGCTGACCTACACCTTCAAACTGGTGCCCGACGTGACCTTCCACGACGGCACCCCTGCCGACGCGGCGGCATGGATCAAGAGCTTCGAGCGCCGACTCGCGGTCAAGGAAGGGCCTGCCTACATGGTGCAGGGCATCGCCAAATCCGTTGCGCCCGACCCGACCACGCTCGTGGTGACGCTCAAGGAGCCCAACAACGCCTTCCTGCACTACGCGGCCTGCCCGTGGCAGATGTTTGCGGTGAGCCCGACCGCGGTCAAGACCAACGCAGTTGGCGGCGACCTGGCCCAGCAGTGGCTCAAGACCAACGACGCCGGCACCGGGCCGTACGTGATGAAGGAGTTCGTCCCCGGCAGTCATTACACACTCGAGCGCTTCGACAGCTACTGGGGCGAAAAGCCGTACTTCCGAACCGTCCGCATCGAGATCGTCCCCGAGATCGCCACTCAGAAGCTGCAATTGGACCAGGGTGCCTTCGACCTCGTCGCCAAGGGCTTCGCCATTCCCGACGTCCTCAACTACAGACAAAACCCTGACTTCAACACCACCACGGTGCTCGGTTCCTCGATCATCGTGCTCTGGATGAACTTCGGCGCAGGCATCTTCGCCGACAAGGCGCTTCGGCAGGCGATGATGAGCGCTCTGGACCGTCCCTCCATCGTCGACACCGCCTTCCAGGGCGTCGTGAAGGTAGCCGAGAACTTCTGGCCCGAGAACACCTTTCCGGCCGGGCTGATACCGGTCTCCACCGATTTCGACCTCAAGCCACTCGAGGCCATCGTGCCGACGCTGCCGTCGAAGAAGGTCGACCTCGCCTGGGTGACGTCCTACGGCGCGCCTGCCCAGCAGGTGGCCGAGCTGATCCAGACCCAGCTCGCCCCGACCGGACTAGAGGTCTCGGTGCGATCCATGCCGAGCGCCGAGTCCTTCGACCTGGCCAACCAGCCGGCCGAGAAGCGCCCCGACCTGATGGTCGCGGGTATCGGCGGCGATGCGCTGCACCTCGACACCGTGCTGCGGATCTTCCTGCGCACCGGAGCGAAGCCGTTGAACTACTTCCAGTACGGCAACCTCGAGGTCGACCGCCTCATGGACGAGGCCATCACCCAACCGACCGCCGACGCGACCAACCAGACCTACGTAGCCGTCACCGAGCTCATCGAAGACGAAGCGCTCTGGGTGCCGCTGTGCCGGCGACCGGAAAACATGATCTCCCACAAGGGGATCGACGGGATCGTGCAGAACTCCTACCTGCCCTCCATCTTCGACGCCGGCACCATCAAGCGCGTCTAGGAAGGCTCGCCGACGGCACCGTCGCTCGAAACACGGCGCAATCTGCCAGGCATCGTGGCGACCCCTTGGCGTCACGCGGCCGGGTTTTCATCGTGGCACACCAAAGAAGAGGTAGCGTCCATGACCACCCTGCGCGATGTCGCCGCCGCTCCATCCGATGCGCCGAATGTCCCACGCGCCCGAGTTGAGGACCTGAACGTCACCTTCGAGCGGCGCGGGGTCGCGGTCAACGCGTTGCGCGGTGTCACGCTCGACATCAACCCTGGCGAGATCCTCGCGGTGGTCGGCGAGTCCGGCTCGGGCAAGAGCGTGATGGGTCTCGCCCTGCTCGGCCTGCTGTATGGCGAGCCGATGCCCACGATCACCGGCCGAGCCGAGGTGTGCGGCGTGGACATGGTCGCGGCCTCCGACGACGAGCGGCGCGAGGTCCGAAAGGCGCACCTCGGCGCCGTCTTTCAGGACCCGATGACCTCGCTCAACCCCACGATGCGGGTGGGCCGCCAGGTCAAGGAGGCCGCGGGATCAGAAGAGGAGGCCCTGCGCCTCCTCGATCTGGTCGGCGTCCCCGACCCAGCTCGGCGCATGAAGGCATTTCCGCACGAATTGTCCGGCGGCCTGCGGCAGCGGGTGATGATCGCCATGGCGGTGGCGGGCAAGCCGGATCTGGTGATCGCCGACGAACCGACCACGGCGCTCGACGTCACCGTCCAGGCTCAGGTGCTCGGTCTGATCCGCGACCTCTGCGACCAGCTCGGTACCTCCTTCATCCTGGTCACCCACGACGTCGCCGTGGCCTCACAGGTGTGCGACCGCATCGCCGTCATGTACGGGGGCCGGCTGGCCGAGGAGGGCCGGATGGGAAGCGTGCTGCGGGCGCCATCGCACCCTTACACCGTCGGCCTGCTCAAGGCGCGACTCAACCTGGACCTGCCGATCGGCCACGCGATCCCCTCGCTACCCGGCGAGCCGCCCGACCCCCGCGCGCATCCACCCGGCTGCGCCTTCGCGCCCCGTTGCCCATCCGCAGCCGAGCCGTGTCTGGAATCGGTGCCGGCCCCACGGCCGGCTGCCACGCACGACGGAGTGACCGCCTGCGTGATTCCCGATGCCACCCAAGTGATCGGCAGCCTCGCCGAGACGGCGTCCTTCGCGCCGATGACCAAACCGGACGACCCCCGGCCCGCGGCGCGAATCACCGCCGTCGACAAGCACTTCGACGTACGGCGCGGGCTGTTGCACAAGGACAAGCTGCACGCGCTGCGCAACATCATCCTCGACATCGCCCCCGGCGAGTCGATGGCCGTGGTCGGGGAATCCGGATCGGGAAAGTCCACCCTGCTGCGGGTCGTGGCCGGGCTGATGAAACCGGACGGGGGCACCGTGGACTGCCCCGGCGGCCAACCGCAGATGGTGTTCCAGGACGCAGGCGCGTCCTTGACCCCCTGGCTGACCGTCGGCGAGATCGTCGGAGAGCGGCTGATCAAGACGACCGGCCGAACGGAGCGGCGCGAGAAGGTCGGCCGGGCACTGCGCCAGGTGGGACTGCCGCCGGAGGTAGCCGAGGTCAAGGCCGGATCGCTGTCGGGGGGCCAGCGGCAACGCGCGGCGTTCGCCAGGGCGATCATCGTGCCGCCCAAGCTGTTGCTGTGCGACGAGCCCACATCGGCGCTGGACGCTTCGCTTGCCGCGTCGGTGCTGAACCTGCTGCAGGATCTGCGTCGAGAGCTCGGCATGGCGGTGATGTTCGTGACCCATGACCTCGCCGCGGCCCGGTTCATCTCCGACCGCACGGCGGTCATGTATCTCGGCCAGATCGTCGAGGTCGGCCCCACCGTGGAGGTCATCAGCAACCCGAAACACCCCTATACCAAGGCGCTGCTGGCCGCGATCCCGTCACCGGGTACCGCGCCGGTCCGGTTGCCGGGCGAGCCGGCCAGCCCGCTCGCAGTGCCATCGGGGTGCTCCTTCCACCCACGCTGCCCGGATCGGACCGACCGTTGCACCACCGAAGCGCCGATCTTGTACTCACTCGACGGCACGAGCAGCCGCTTAGCCGCCTGCCTGCTCACCGAAGTGGATCGGGATGGCCCGGAGCGCGCCGCCTCCTGACAAGCCACATGTGACGGCCAGCGGAATGCCCGCAACAGCGGCGCAATGGAGGCGCCACGGTGACGCATTCCCGGTGACATGCGCGGGCGCTGTGATGGCTCCAAAAGGACGGCGGAGTCAGGAGATATCGAGATGGCCAAGAAGTTTCACCTCGGCTGGTTCATGAACTTCGCGCCGCCGGACTGGGAGTCGGAGTGGGCCTCACCGGATGTGACCGAATGGGCGAACGGTCGGTTTCACGTCGACATGGCGCGCAGCATGGAGCGGGCCTGTTTCGACTTCATGATGATCGAGGACACCGTGATGGTGGCCGACGCGTACGGCGGCACCATGGAGGGTTCACTCAAGAACGCCATCTTCGCACCCAAACAGGACCCGATTCCGCTGGCCGTTCAGGTCGCGGTCAGCACGACGAATCTCGGTGTGGTCGCGACGATGTCGACCAGCTTCTACCCGCCCTATCTGTTGGCGCGGCTTTGTTCGACGGTCGACTCGATCGCGCAGGGCCGGTTCGGCTGGAACATCGTGTCCTCGGCCGAAGACCGGGCCGCCCAGAACTTCGGGCTCGACAGCCTGCCCGAACACGACGAGCGCTACAACGTGGCCGAAGAGTATTTCGACGTCGTCAACCAACTCTGGGACTCCTGGGACGCCGACGCGGTCGTGATGGACCGAAACACCCACACCTACGCCGACTTCAACAAGGTCCACACCATCGACTTTCACGGCAAGTACTTCAAGTCCCGCGGCCCGCTCAACACCGTGCCCTCCCCCCAGCATCGGCCCACCTTCCTTCAGGCCGGCGCTTCGCCGAGGGGTCGGCAATTCGCCGCCGGTGCGGCCGACGCGATCATCGCCGTCGGCACCGGGATCGAGGGCATGAAGGAATACCGCGACGACGTCCGCGCCCGCGCCAAGGCCGCCGGCCGCAATCCCGACGACATCAAAGTGCTCTTCGTCGTGTCGCCGACCGTCGCCGCCACCGATGAGGAAGCCCGCGCGGCACACAATCGGTTCGGGGCGTCCGATCGATTCGTCGAGAAGGCGCTCGTTGGCATCTCGTCGAATACCGAGATCGACTTCAAGCGGTTTCCGCTCGACGAGCCGCTGCCCCCGGGACTGACCACCAACGGCGAACGCGGCTCGCTTGAACACTTCATGCGGGGCGACGGCACCCCCGGACCCAAGACACTGCGCGAGCTCGCAATCGCTGCGTCCTCCTTCGGAATGGAGTTCATCGGGACCCCCTCGCAGGTCGCGGACGAGATGGCAGCCGCCATCACCGAGATCGGCGGCGACGGCTTCCTCGTCTGGCGGCGCGGGCTGACCC
>JAOPVF010000177.1 GCA_025963195.1 Mycobacterium sp.
TCTCGTCAAGGGGGCTATCAGCGTCACTGCCCGTCGCGACGCTGCACGCCGGATGGCTGGTGGTTTTCGCGGTGTTCCTGATACAGGTCTCGACATCCGCGCTCACCCCGGGCAGGAGCTCGCGCTCGACGGTCGATGCGATCGGCTCGGTGGCGATGATCTCGCGTGTGCGCTGGACCGCAGGCGTGGACCATCACCGACTTGAGCCGGACAATCGCCCGACGCTTGGTGGCCGGTGCCAGCGCCTTGCCGCCCCTACCGATCAGCGACGCCGACCAGTCGGCCAGCGCGGCAAGGGTGAGCTTCTGCACGGGCACAGCGCCGAACACCCGGCGGGCGTGGCCAGCCACTCACGGTCAGCGCGCACGGTGTTCGGCCCGATGGACGGGTCAGTCTCGCGCAGCTTGAGCGCGCGCTCTGAACGCGGCGCTCGTAGCTCGTGCTGACTGACTTCGCCGCTTCAGTGAGCGCGGCGTTGAGTTGCGCGCCATCCACTTGCTGCGTGTCCGCTCTAATTGCCGCCCGCGACTCGTAGAGCCCGACGAGTGCGAAGAACGGAAAGCCATCGCTGTAGAAGATGAACTGCTCCATCAGGTTCGGGTGGACGCCAAGCTCGAGCAGGCCGAACCCACGCGACAACAGAGCCCGTATCTCGTCATCTGGCGTGCGGGGAACACCGATCTGCACGGTACGACGAGCGAACGAAAGTGACTCACCCAGCAGGAGATCAGCCCCAGCCCCGAACGGTCGATTCCTTGGACGGGGGCATCGGTCGATGGAGTCGCTAGGTGGGCAGGTGTGTTTCCGTGATGTTGGAAGCGCTGTCCCAGGATGCGAGCAAGTCGAGTGCGTGCGCGGTGGGTGAGGCCGGTTCGGCGACGTAGATGGTCATCGTGAGCCCGGGGTCTGAGATCATGTCGACGCTCTCGTAGGCGAGTTCGAGGTTGCCGACGGTGATGTGGTGGAAATTCTTGCTTCCAGCGCCGTGGAGCCGGACGTCATGAGATCCCCAGCGACGGCGAAAATCCGAACTGCGAGTGGACAACTCGCCAACAAGGTCGTGAAGCGCCTTATCATGAGGGTCGCGCCCGGCTTCGGTCCGGAGGATGGCTACGCAGGTGTCGGCCGCGGTGTCCCAGTCGGGATAGAAGCGCCGGGAGTCCTCGTCTAGGAATGTGTAGCGGGCGAAGTTGGGCGTGTCACCGGGTTGGCTGTCGTAGACCGACGCGTGCATGGCCCGGCCCAGGTGATTGGTGGCCAGTAAATCCATGCGGCCGTTGCGAATAATGGCCGGGGGACTGATGCCGTCGAGTACCCATTGCAGGGCGGGTCGCGGCGTCCAACGGATGCTGGGACGGCGACGAGGGCGCATGCCGGCACTGGTGCCGTCCGCGGCATGGGCGAGATGGAACAGGTGCGCGCGTTCGGCGTCGTCGAGTTGGAGCGCCCGACCGAGTGCGTCGAGCACCGACGGCGAAACCCCGCCTAAGGAGCCACGTTCCAGTTTGGCGTAATACTCGACGCTGACCCCGGCCAGCATGGCGACCTCGCCGCGGCGCAGCCCGGGGACGCGGCGCTGCCCGATGTCGGGTAGGCCCGCCTGCCGCGGAGTGATCTTGGCCCGGCGCGAGAGGAGGAACTCGCGGACCTCGGTGCGGTTGTCCACCTCTACGACGCTACGTCCCGCGCTTCCGGCGTGGGATGTACTACCGGTACACGTTTGGACAGGCAGTGCCCGGATACGCCGAAAAGGGGTTACGTGGACGGTGAGCCCGCGGCGAACTGCCCGGCACTCATGCGGAGGAGGACGATTATGCGCGCGACGATGATGTACGCCCCTGGTGACGTGCGGGTCGAGGAGCGGCCCGAACCCACCATCGAAAACCCGACCGATGCGGTCATCAGCTTGTCGGCGTCGTGCATCTGCGGATCGGATCTGTGGCCGTATCGCGGCGCGGACCCGGTCGATGGGGCGATCTCGATGGGCCACGAATACGTCGGCATCGTCGACGAGGTCGGTGCGGACGTCACCACGATCCGCCCCGGCCAGTTCGTGGTGGGCTCGTTCTTCGCATCCGACAACACCTGCGAGATCTGCCGCGCCGGCTATCAGACGTCCTGCATCAACCGCGAGATCCTCGGCACCGCGGGCGGCGCGCAAGCCCAGCGGATGCGGGTTCCGCTGGCCGACGGCACCCTGGTCGCCACCCCAGAGGTTCCCGCTGACGATCTCGTTCCGGACTTCCTGGCGGCCTCCGACGTGCTGGGTACGGGCTGGTTCGGGGCTGTTGCCGCCGAAGCCGGACGAGGTAAGACCGTGGTGGTGGTCGGTGACGGCGCCGTAGGGCTGTGCGCGGTACTGGCCGCCAGTCAGCTGGGCGCCGAGCGGATCGTCGCGATGAGCCGCCACGAAACCCGCCAGCGTCTGGCCCGCGAATTCGGAGCCACCGACATCATCGCCGAGCGCGGCGATGCCGGGGTGGAACGCATCAAGGAGCTCACCAACGGCCTGGGGGCGCACTCGGTCATCGAAGCGGTCGGCACCCAGGAATCGATGCTGCAGGCCATCCAATCCACTCGGCCCGGCGGTCATGTCGGCTACGTCGGCGTCACCCACGACGTCACCCTCCACGGCGAGGAGCTGTTCATGTCCCATGTCCACCTGCACGGCGGACCCGCCCCGGTACGCCGGTTCCTGCCGGATCTGATGGACCGCATCTGGAACCGAACGATCAAGCCCGGCAAGGTGTTCGACCTCGAACTTCCCCTCGACGACGCCGCCGACGGATACCGCGCCATGGACACCCGCCAAGCCACCAAAGTGCTGCTGCGGCCGTGACGCGACGACCACCACCTCCGAGAAGGTCCACATGAACCCGTCCTACGACTTCACCAATCAGGTCGCCCTGGTCACCGGCGCCGGATCCGGTATGGGATTGGCCACCGTGCGAGCATTCGCCGAAAACGGCGCCGCGGTCGTCCTGGCCGACATCAACCCGGCGACGGTCAAGGAGGCCAGCGCCGAACTTGTCGGAGCCGGGCACCGAGCCCTCGGCGTCGAATGCGACGTCGCCGACGAGCACAGTGTGGCCGAGGCGGTACAGGCCGCCGTCGACACTTACGGCCGGTTGGACATGGCGTTCAACAACGCCGGGATCCAGATCCCGCCGTGTGATGCCGCCGACGAACCCGCCGAGATGTTCGACCGGGTGAACGCGGTCAACCTGCGCGGGGTGTGGGCATGCATGAAACACGAACTCGCCGTCATGCGCGGCCAGGGAAGCGGCGCGATCGTCAACTGCTCCTCTTTGGGTGGGCTTGTGGGCATCCCCGGCCGCGCGGCGTATCACGCGTCCAAGCACGGTGTGCTCGGCCTGACGAGCAGCGCCGCGCTCGAGTACGCGCCCCGCGGCATTCGCATCAACGCGGTATGTCCAGGCACGATAGCCACCCCCATGGTCACCGACATGATCGACAAGGGCGAACTCGACCGCGACGCGGCCATCGCCGATCAACCCATCAACCGCCTCGGTGAGCCCGAGGAGATCGCCGCGGCCGTGCTGTGGCTGTGCAGTCCCGGCGCCAGCTTCGTCGTGGGCGTGGCCCTGCCCGTCGACGGCGGCTACACCGCCCGCTGACCCGACACCGAGCAATGAGAGAAGGAACCCGAATGGAGATCTCCCAGAACGCGTCCCGCCCGGCCGGGCGCGGGCCCGCCGAAACGTTTACCGGCGAGGTCAGCGTCAAGCCACTATTCGACGTCAACGATGCCCGCACGTTCAGTTCGGCCGAGGTGTCCTTCACCCCGTGCGCACGCACTGCCTGGCACACCCACCCCGGCGGACAAACCCTCATCGTCACCGCCGGCAACGGTTGGGTCCAGGAGTGGGGCGGGGAGAAGCAGCGCATCGCCGAAGGCGACGTCATCTGGACCCCACCGGGAGTCAAGCACTGGCACGGCGCGACCGACGACACCGCGATGACCCACATCGCCATTCAGGCCTTCGTCGGCGGGCGCCCCGTGGACTGGCTCGAGCACGTCGCCGACGATCAGTACCTCGGCTAGACGGCTACGTCGAGTGCCAGCAGTGATCAGGCCCGTCGCAGCGGTGGCCGGGGCAGCGATGCTCCCCGTACTCGTCGCCTGCAACACCACGACATCGCTTCCGGGTACATCGGAAAGCACGGCTGTGCAGTCGATCCCGTCAACCAGTAGCCGAGAATGGCCGATGCACCAGTCACCCAACTCACCGAGCACCCCCATTCACATCGTGATCGGCGCCACGGTCATCACCGCTGAACTGTGGGACAACGCTCCCGCCCGAGCGCTCGTCGAAAAGCTCCCCCTGACGTTGGACTTCAGCGATCTCAACGCCGTGGAGAAGATTGCGCGACTCGATGTCGCGCTGCCCATTACCGGGATGCCCGGCGGCGACGACCCCGCGCCGCGTGACATTGGCTGGTACGCCCCCAGTAGCGACGTCGTGCTGTACTACGGGGACGTCGGCTATTGGCCCGGCATAGCCCGCATCGGCCACATCAGCGGCGACATCGATGCCATCGCCGACCAACAGGGCGACTTCACCGCCACCATCGAACGGGCGACCTGAGTCGGCCGATTCCCGGTTGCACGGGTGTACCACCAGTACACCTACCCATAGGAACTTTCCGGCTCGACTTCTGAGGCGTTTCCTGAATATAGCCGGTGCGGTAAGGACGCCACACCCAGTCGAAGTCAAAGGCGCACCGCCGCAGTGTGTTCGGCTGCGCCCCCACGGATAAGGAGCAATTCGATGATCAACCAGCACACTCGCCGCACGTTGTTGACCCGGATCGGGGCGGGCGCGGCATTGGTCGGCCTGTTGGCCGCCGCCGGCTGCGCACCGTCGAGCTCAGAAACCGCCGCAACCACTACGTCAGCCCTGTCGGGCCCCCCGCCGAACCTGCCCACAGGAGACATGTCGAACGGGGCGGCCAACTTCTACACCAGCGATCGAGTGAATGTGCAACCCGTGTCATTCAAGAACCAGTACGGCATGAATGTCACCGGAAACCTGCTCGTGCCCAACGACATCGACCGCAATACGACCAACCCCGCGATCGTGGTCGGCCACCCGATGGGGGCGGTCAAGGAACAAAGCGCCAACCTCTACGCAACCAAGATGGCCGAGCGTGGCTTCGTCACGATGTCGCTGGACCTGTCATTTTGGGGTGCCAGCGACGGGCAACCGCGCAACGCGGTCTCACCCGACATCTACGCCGAGGACTTCAGTGCCGCCGTGGACTACCTACGCACCCAGTCATTCGTGGACAAGGAACGCATCGGCGCGCTCGGAATCTGCGGCAGCGGCAGTTTCGTGATCAGCGCAGCGAAGATCGACCCGCGCATCAAGTCGGTGGCCACCGTCAGCATGTACGACATGGGTGCAGCCAATCGCGACGGCCTCCGCAACGGCGTCACCCTCGAACAACGTCGCCAAGTCCTGCAGCAGGCAGCCGACCAGCGCGATGCCGAATTCGGTGGCGGGGAAACCAAATACACCGGCGGCACTCCCGAGGAACTCACCGACCAATCCAGCGCCATCGACCGGGAGTTCTACGACTTCTACCGCACCTCGCGTGGTAACAGCCCCGACACCACCACGCACCCGACGATGACCAGCAACGTCAAGTTCATGAACTTCTACCCCTTCAACGACATCGAGACGATCTCACCAGGACCCATGCTGTTCATCGCCGGCCAGAACGCCCACTCCCTGGAGTTCAGCGAGGACGCCTACGCCCTCGCCGCCGAGCCCAAGGAACTGGTCATCATCCCCGGCGCCGGTCACGTCGATCTCTACGACCGAGTCGACCTCATCCCGTTCGACAAGCTGACCGGCTTCTTCCAGAACAGCCTGCGAAACGGGTAACTAGTTTCTTCACACCCGCGGACCCACACAGTGACGATCACCGACCCCCGTCAGGAGTTCGAGCCATGCCGATAAGCAGCACCAGTAACAGGCGAAACGACGAGTTCGCGGGCAAAGTCGCGTTCATCACCGGCGCCGGGAGCGGCATTGGGCGCGCCACGGCGCTAGCGTTCGCCGACCGTGGCGCCGCAGTGGCCATCGCCGATGTCTCAGCTGAGGCCTGCCGTGGTGTCGCCGAGGAGATCGTCCGTATCGGTGGGCAGGCGCTCGGACTCACGTGCGACGTCACCGTCAGCAGTGATGTGCAGACCGCCCTTCGGCAGACCGTCGAGGCGTTCGGTCGCCTGGACTTCGCGTTCAACAACGCTGGCATCGAGCAGCCGCCCACTCCGCTGGCCGACATCACCGAGGACCAATGGCATCGCGTCCTCGACATCGATCTGCGTGGGGTGTTTCTCTGCATGAAATACGAGATCCCGTTGATCCTGGCCGCAGGCGGCGGCGCGATCATCAACACCTCGTCGGGGGCGGGGGTCAAGGGTTTCTCCGGCGGTGGAGCCTACGGCGCCGCCAAGCACGGGGTGATCGGGCTGACCCGCTGCGCCGCCCTGGACTACGCGGCGGCAAACGTGCGCATCAACGCCATCTGCCCCGGCATCATCGAAACCCCGATGATGGATCGCTTCTCAGGAGGCACACCAGAAGGACGCGAGCGGGTCATCGATCAGGAACCCGTCGGCCGGATGGGTCGCCCCGAAGAGATCGCCTCGGCAGTGATGTGGCTCTGCTCCGACGACGCCGCCTTCACCGTCGGCCACGCACTCGTCGTCGACGGGGGACAGACGGTCGGCTGAACCGCGTACAGATCGGTGGGTTGGAGCCGGCTCGCCCCCGGCAGCGGTGACGGCCCGGTGAGTCGTCATGGACGAGGGCGCCTGCGGTACGGGTGCCTGACCAGTTCTCGAGTTCCCCTGCAAGGTCGACCCTGGCAGCGCACGCATTCGCCTCGTGCTCCGCCTTCAACCTCAGTGCCGACGGGATTCTGCACCAGTCGCTCAGTCGGGTGCACAAGACACATCTGTCGCCGCATCGCGCATCACTTGCCCGTCAGCGCGGCGACATTCGTCGGCCTAGTGCCGTTGGTGTTGGCACAGATCCTCGACGGCATCGTCTGCGGCCGACGGAGCCGCGTGTACACCCATACCTTCCTACTGTTGCTTGCGCTCGTCGCCCTCGCGGTCGCCGTCTATCTGGTACGCCATCGGGACACCGAAGGATCGATCGCCAAACCCGTCGCTGCATCGGTCCTCGCGTTCATCATCCTCTGCGTAGCCCTGGCCGAGGCGACGGGCCGCTGGTCATTGAGGCAAGGCGTGTGGCATTCGACGGCGACTCAGGCGTCGCGGTAGTCGGCCACCGCGGCCTCGAACCTCTTGACGGTTTCGTCGACGTCGTCGAGGGTGTGGGCCGCCGAGACGTACCAGATGCCGCGGTAGGCGACCCAGATTCCGTAGGCGATGAGCTGACCTGCGAAGCGCCCGTAACGTTCTTGATCGACGGTTTGCAGTTGGGCGTGCCGAGTGATCGGTTCGGCACTGGAGTCGAACCGAGCATGAAACGCCATCGGCAGTCCCTGGATCTTGATGGGAATTCCGTGATGGTCGAGCACGCCGGTCAGGCCGTCGATCAACGCGGCGCCGACCGTTTCGACGTGGCGGTAGACGCTGCGGTCCTCCAGTTCGTCGAGGGAGGCGAGCACCGCGGCGGTGGCAATCGTGTTGCCGTTGAACGTGCCGGCGTGGGTGAGTGCGCCGGTGGCGACCTCGGCGAACAGATCCCGTCGACCGGCAAGCGCGGCGCAGGGCCATCCCGCGGCCATGGCCTTGCCGTAGACGGCGAGATCGGGTGTGGCGCCGAAGCGTTCGGCGGCACCGCCGAGTGCCACCCGGAACCCGGAGATCGTCTCGTCGAAGATCAGTACGATGCCACGCTGGGTACACAGGTCGCGTACGTGTTGCAGATAGCCGTCTGCGGGTGCGATGGCTCCGGCATTGAGCATCATCGGTTCCATGACGACCGCGGCGATGGTGTCGCCGTGCTCGGTCAGGGCCGCGGTGAATGCCGCTGGATCGTTCCACTCGATGGTGAGGGTGGCATCGAGGGCCTCGGGCAGTTGGCCGAGGCTGCCCGGCTGCACTCGTCCGCCGTCGGAACGGATCTGGATGTTGTCGAACCAGCCGTGGTAGTGGCCGTGGAATCGCAGGATGTTGCGTCGGCCGGTAGCGTTGCGGGCGATGCGCATCGCCGCTTGGATCATCTCGCTGCTCGAGCTGCCGAACCGCAGCTGTTCGGCCCAGGGGAGCACCGCCAAAATCCTTTCGGCGGCCTCGATCTCGCGGTGGTGGGTCGCGGCGTAGATGATGCCGTCGCGCTGCGCGGCGATCACCTTCTCGACGACGCGCGGCGGCGCGTATCCGAGGAAGTTGGGGCCCTGGCCGAGCAGGTAGTCGAGGTACTCGGTGCCGTCCGTGTCCCACAGCCGTGAGCCACTGGCGCGCTCGACGATCAGGTGCGGGTTGAGCAGGCGGGTGTTGCTGCTGACGCCTCCCGCCAACGCGCGCATGGCGCGTTCACGCTGATCATGCTGGATCGTGGTCGAGGCGTTCATCACTTTTCTCCTAGTGTCGTGGAGGTAGGGGGTTGGTAGGCGCGTAATACGTTGCACGAAAATATGTCTCGACGCTCGTCGGGTGTCAGCGCAGCCAACCCGTCCTGGGCTACTGCCAGCACGCGGTCGTAGGTGGCGGCCAACTCGCAGACCGGCCAGTCCGAACCGAACATCAGCCGCGCAGGACCGAACGCCGTGACGAGGTGGTCGACATAGGGCTGCAGATCGGCCGGGGTCCACGTCGTCCACGACGCTTCGGTGACCAGACCCGACAGCTTGCACCAGACGTTCGGGCTCTGCGCCAGCGCGGAGATGCCGTCCGCCCAGTCGCGCGACCAGCCCTCGGCGATGGGTGGCTTGGCGCCGTGGTCGACGACGAAGCGCAGTTCCGGGTGGCGGCGGACCAAGGTGTTGGCGGCGGCTAGTTCTCGGGCGGTGATCTCCAGATCGAAGGTCAGCCCGCGACCGGCCAGGGCGCCCATCCCGGTGTCGACGTCCTCGCCAAGCAGCCAGGACGGGTCGGCTTCGTCGGCCGCGCCGTGGCGCAGCCCCACCAGATGTCGGCCTCCGGCACCGCTGCGCAGTCCGTCGATCTGGGCACCGACGTCGGGCCTGATCAGGTCGACCCAGCCGACCACACCGACGATGACGGGTGTGCGGGTACACAATTCGAGCAGCTGGGCGGTTTCGGCGAGGTCGGCGCGGACCTGCACCACGATCGTCGCCGAGACGTCGTTGTCGAGCAGGTGTGGTTGCAGGTCACCGACGTCGTAGCGGCGCCGCAGCGCGGCGTAGTCCCCGGTCATCCACGGGTAGTCGCCGACGTCGGGGTCCCAGAGGTGGTGGTGGGCGTCGACGATCGTCATGGTTGGACGGGTGTCGGTGCGTCGTCGGCGAGTAGTCCTTCAACCTTCAAGTCGCGCCACAGCTCGCCGGGGATCGGGAGATCGAACAGCTGCGCGTTCTCGTTGAGCTCGGCGCGGCTTCGTGCTCCGGTGAGGACCGCCGCGACACAGGGGTGGGCGATCGGAAACTG
>JAOPVF010000210.1 GCA_025963195.1 Mycobacterium sp.
GGTGGCGGCGCATTGGGATCGGCCGGCGGTGGTGGCGGCGCATTGGGATCGGCCGGCGGCGGCGGGAACGGAGGCGCCGGGGCCGGCGTCGGCGGTACCGGATCAGCGATGGCGGGGACGCCGGGCAGAACGAGGGTCACCGCGGTCGCGGCCGCGACCGTCGCGATCGCCAACTTCCTCGCCGCGCTCCAGCTGTGTCGGGGGGAGTCCGGCTTTTGCATGGGACGAAAATACCGTGTTACCGCCGTGACGCAAGTGTGAGTTGCTCTTAAAGTGTCTGTCTTGGAAATTGCTGTGCCACGAAAAGGCGTGCCGACGACATTCGCGCGTGATTGCTGGCATGACGAGGCACGGGCGATGCCTGTGGGCTAACCCGCATTCAACGTCCCAGGGGTCTTCTCGCTTGATCGCGACGACCGACGGCTCCGTTACGGTCCAGGGTGAACCGTGATCTCCTGAGACTTCACCGCAAAGTAGACGCGCTCCCCCGGTGCCAGCCTCAGCTCGGTTGCGGACTCTACCGTGACGTCGGCCGCCAGCCCCGGGGCCCCATCGGGTTGCTCGTCGGTGCGCACGCGGATCGCAGGCCCGCGGCTGTCCAACTCGGCGATGACGACCTCGACCGTGTTGCGCGGGCTGCCGTGCGGTTCGTCGCGATGGACCGCGACGGTCGATGGCGCGAACACGGCCACCGCGGCATCGCCGGTGCCGACGTCGTCGCCGAGGATGCCATGCCACGTCGTCCCCCAGCTCGTCGCGAGGCTCCCGTCGGGGGTGATTCGGCCGGCCACCAGGTTCACCCCGGCGAAGCGCGCGCCGAAGAAGCTGCGCGGCTTCGACAGCACCTCCGCGGCCGTGCCCGACTCGACCACCCGGCCTGCCTCGAGCACCAGGACCCGGTCGGCCAGCGTGACGACGTCGAGCAGATCGTGGGTCACCAGCACGGCCGAGCGCCCGTCGCGTGCCAGCACCCGGCGCAACACCTTGCGGATCGCGGACGCCACCGCCACGTCGAGTCCGGTCAGCGGTTCATCGAGCAGCAGCACATCGGGGTCGGCGGCCAGCGCGCGGGCCAGTGCGACGCGCTGAGCCTGTCCGCCGGAGAGTTGACGCGGCATCTTCCCCGAGAGATCGCCGGCGTCCACCTCGTCGAGCCATCGCTGCGCAGCCCCGCGAGAGTCCTTGCGCCCCAGGTGCTTTCCGCTGCGCGGTCCGAACGCGACGTTGGTGGCCACGTCCAGGTGCGGAAACAGCAGAGGATCCTGCAGCAGCAGGCCGACGCGCCTGGCGTGGGTGGCCACCATGACTCCTGCGACCGTGTCGGTCAGCACGCGCTCGCCGACGACGACTCGGCCCGCGTCGGGCCGCACCAGGCCGGCGAGCACGTGCATCATCGTCGACTTTCCCGCTCCATTGGGGCCGAGCACGGCCAACACCTCGCCCGCCTCGACGCCGAACTCCACGTCGAGACCGCGGTCCTCGACCACCGCCCGCACCCGAACGCCGGTCACGACATGTCACCACCCACCGGGGCCACCTGGCTTGAGCGCACGGCTGCCGACGCCGATCACGACCACTGCGGCAACGACGACGAGCAGCAGCGAGAGGGCCACCGCTGCGTCGGCATCACTCTCCCGCTGCAGGTAGATCTCCAGAGGGAGCGTTCGGGTGACTCCCTCGCGGGAGCCAGCGAAGGTCAGCGTCGCACCGAACTCCCCCAACGATCGGGCGAACGCCAGCACGGCACCGGACGCCAGACCAGGTGCCAAGAGCGGCAACGACACTCGCCACCACACCGTCGTCGGCCTGGCGCCGAGCGTCGCAGCCACCACGTCGTAGTCGGCGCCCGCCGTGCGGGCGGCGCCCTCGATCGCGATGACCAGGAACGGCAGCGACACGAACGTCTGCGCCAGCACCACCGCCGACGTCGTGAACGCGATCTGGATGCCCCCGGCGTCCAGGTAGCGGCCGAGCAACCCCAGTCGGCCGAACGCGTAGAGCAATGCGATGCCGCCGACGACCGGGGGCAGCACGAGTGGAAGAAGGATCAACGGCCTGGTCCATCGCACCCATCGAGAGTCGTTGCGGGCCAACACCAATGCCATCGGCACGCCCAGCACGATGCACAGCACCGTGCTGATCGCCGCCGTCCTCAGGCTGAGCTCGAGTGCGGTGACCGACGATCGGCTGCTGATCAGGGTCCAGAACTGCGACCAGTCGACCTTGACGGCCACTGCGGCGAGCGGCAGGACGACGAAGATCGCCCCGACGGCGGCGGGGAGGTAGAGCCAGCGGGGCAACCCGGCCGAACGCGTCAAGGCTTGACGAAGCCCGCTTGCGACAGGATCTTCTGCCCCGCCTCGCCGGTGACCAGGTCGACGAACTTCTTGGCCACGGCCGCGTCCGCCGCAGTCTTGAGCACGCCGATCGGATACGTGTTCACCGCAGCGGCGGCCTCCGGGAAGTCGACCTTGGTCACCTTGCCGCCCGCGCCAAGCGCATCGGTGACGTAGACCAGACCTGCGTCGGCCTGGCCGGTGGTCACCTTGTTCAGGACGTCGGTCACCGACGACTCCTCGCTGACCGGGTTGAGCGTCACCTTGGTGGCCTGCTCGACCTTCACGGTGGCCGAGCCGCACGGCACCTGCGGCGCACACACCACCACGGTGATTCCTGGCTTGTTCAGGTCGGCGAACGAGGTGACCTGCTTGGGATTGCCCGGCGCGACCACGATGGCCAGCGTGTTCGACGCGAAGTCGACGGGATCGCCTGCGAGCAGCCCAGCAGTCGCGGCCTTGTCCATGTTCTTGGTGTCCGCGCTGGCGAACACGTCGGCCTTGGCGCCCTGGGTCAACTGCGTGACCAGGTCGGAGGAGCCCGCGAAGGTGAAGTCGACCTTCCATCCGGGATTGTCGGTCTTGAACTGCTCGCCGATGTCGGTGAACGTCTGCTGGAGGGACGCGGCGGCGTACACCGTCAGCGCGCCCCCCGCCGGGGCGCTCTTGGAACCCGTCGTGGTGGCGGAATCAGATCCGCAGCCGGTCAGCACGACCATCAGGACAGCCGAGATGGCACCGATGATCGATTGGGTTCGCGTCACGATGCAAACCCTAGGCGGGCTTTGGTGGCCCGTCCGCGTGTTGCCCGCGTGGCGAGTTTCGCCAGCTAGCTACTGTCCAGTAACATGACTGCCGACTCGCTGGGTTCAGCGTCGAACACTGAGGAGGTCTTGTGATGGATGTGCTGCTCACCGGCGGCGATACCGAGCTCGGTCGCGGCATCGCAGAGGGTTTCCGTGACGCGGGCCATCACGTGGTGATCGCCGGCTCGCGCCGAGACGACCTCGAGGTCGCAGCCAAGGAGTTGGACGTCGACGCGATCGTCTTCGACAACACCGACGCCGCCAGCCTGGAGGACGCCCGCGGGTCGTTCCCCCATCACCTCGACACCATCGTGAACGTGCCTGCGCCGCACTGGAACTCCGGCGACCCGCGCACCTATTCGTTGACCGACCGCGCCGCGGCGTGGCGCACGGCCTTGGACGCCACCGTGCTTTCCGCGGTGCTGACCGTGCAGATCCTTGGCGACCACCTGCGGTCCGGCGGTTCGATCGTCAACGTCGTCGCCGACAACCCGGCCGAGGGCAGTCCGGAATCGGCGATCAAGGCGGCGCTGTCCAGCTGGACCGCCGGGCAGGCCACCCACTTCGGCATTCGCGGAATCACGATGAACACCGTGGCCTCCGGCCGGGGCGCCGAACCCGGGTACGACGGCATCCCCACCACCCCACCGTCGGTGGCCGCCGAGCTCACCCGCCTGGCCCTGTTCCTCACCACCCCGGCGGCGCGGCACATCACCGGCCAGACGCTGCACGTGAGTCACGGAGCGCTCGCCAACTTCGGCTGACGCTTATTCCCGGGTTCGCGGGGAGCGAAACGGGGTTCCAGTTCCGTTTAACCGTGGCTAGGGTCGCTTCCGTGACGATTCGACTCGGACTCCAGATCCCGAACTTCTCCTATGGCACCGGCGTTGCCGAACTCTTCCCAACGGTGATCGCGCAGGCGAAGGAAGCCGAAGCGGCCGGCTTCGACTCCGTCTTCGTGATGGACCACTTCTATCAACTACCCGGTCTCGGCACGCCTGACCAGCCGATGCTCGAGGCGTACACCGCGCTGGGGGCGCTCGCGACCGCCACCGAGCGGGTTCAGCTGGGCACCCTGGTCACCGGCAACAGCTACCGCAACCCCACCTTGCTGGCCAAGGCGATCACCACGTTGGACGTGATCAGCCAGGGCCGCGCCATCCTCGGCATCGGCACGGGTTGGTTCGAGCTCGAGCACGATTCTCTCGGCTACGAATTCGGGACGTTCACCGACCGGTTCAACAAGCTCGGCGAGGCGCTGCAGATCATCCTGCCGATGCTCGAGGGCGAACGCCCCACGTTCACCGGCAAGTACTACCGCACGCAGGAGGCGATGGCCGAGCCCCGCTTCCGCGACCACATCCCGCTGATGATCGGCGGCAGCGGTGAGAAGAAGACGATTCCGTTGGCGGCCAAGCACTTCGACCACCTCAACATCATCGCCGGGTTCGACGAACTGCCCCGCAAGGTGGCCGCGGTCAAGGAGAACTGCGAGAAGATCGACCGCGATCCGGCCACGCTGGAGACCAGCGCGCTCGTCATCGCGATCATCGACGAGAACGTCACCGCCGACTTCATTCCCGAGGACTTCCGGCAGCAGGCGGTCTTCGGCAGCGCCGAACAGGTCGCCGACCAGATCAAGACGAAGGTCTTCGACGCAGGCGTGGACGGCGTCATCATCAGCCCGGTGACGAGCATCAACGGTTACCAGCCCGGCGGCGTCACGGCGGTTGCGGAGCTGCTCAAGCCACTGCTCCCCGTGTGAACATCGGGCGCGGTGGTTCATCTCACCGCGCTGCCTGGAAGCGTGCCGACTAACCTAGCGGTTGTACTGAGTAGGTATTCGCACGCGAGGAGCAGCAATGAGCCACCCCGGAGCTACGGCAACGGATCGGCATAAAGTCGTCATCATCGGTTCTGGGTTCGGCGGCCTCAACGCCGCCCAGAAGCTCAAGAAGACCGATGTCGACATAAAGCTGATCGCCCGCACCACGCATCACCTGTTCCAGCCCCTGCTATACCAGGTGGCCACCGGCATCATCTCCGAAGGGGAGATCGCTCCGCCCACCCGGTTGATCCTGCGCAAGCAGGAAAACGCACAGGTGCTGCTCGGCGACGTGACACACATCGATCTCGAGCACAAGTCGATCGACTCGGTGTTGCTCGGGCACACCTACCGGACGCCCTACGACAGCCTCATCATCGCGGCGGGCGCGGGCCAGTCGTACTTCGGCAACGACCACTTCGCCGAGTTCGCGCCCGGCATGAAGTCGATCGATGATGCGCTGGAGCTTCGCGGCCGCATCCTTGGCGCCTTCGAGCAGGCCGAGCGGTCCAGCGACCCGGAGCGCCGCAAGAAGCTGTTGACCTTCGTCGTCGTCGGCGCAGGGCCGACCGGTGTCGAGATGGCTGGCCAGATCCAGGAATTGGCCGACCAGACCCTCAAGGGCAGCTTCCGGCTCATCGACCCGACCGAGGCGCACGTCATCCTGCTCGACGCCGCGCCGGCCGTGCTCCCGCCGATGGGCAAGAAGCTGGGCCTCAAGGCTCAAGCACGGCTGGAGAAGATGGGCGTCGAGATCCAGCTGAACGCCATGGTCACCGACGTGGACCGCAACGGCATCACGGTCAAGGACGCCGACGGCACCATCCGGCGCATCGAATCCGCCTGCAAGGTGTGGTCGGCAGGCGTCTCGGCCAGCCCCCTTGGTCGCGATCTGGCCGACCAGTCCGAGACCGAGATCGATCGGGCCGGCCGGGTAAAGGTGAACCCAGATCTGTCCATCCCCGGCCACCCCAACGTGTTCGTCGTCGGCGACATGGCGTTCGTCGAGGGCGTGCCCGGCATGGCGCAGGGCGCCATCCAGGGTGGCAAGTACGTCGCCAAGATCATCCAGAACGAGGTCGCCGCACGCGAGCACGGCACCACGCCTAAGCCCCGTGAGCCGTTCAAGTACTTCGACAAGGGCTCGATGGCGACGGTGTCCAAGTACAACGCGGTGGCACAGGTCGGCAAGCTCGAGTTCGGCGGCTTCCTCGCCTGGCTCGCGTGGCTGGGCCTGCACCTGATCTACCTGGTCGGGTTCAAGACCAAGGTCGCCACGTTGTTGTCGTGGGCGGTGACGTTCCTCAGCCGCAGCCGCGGGCAGCTGACGATCACCGAGCAGCAGGCCTATGCGCGAACTCGGATCGAGCAACTCGAGGACATGGCGGCGGCGGTGAAGCAAACCGAGCGAGCGGCCAGCTAGGGTCCGGCGGGCAGACGTTCGCCCTGCCAGGTGGCAAGGCAGCCGCCGGCAGCCAGTTCCAAGCGAGTCCCCTCGGCGTCGAATGCCGTTTCGGGATAGCGTAATTCGCTGACGCATGCCAGTGGCGTGCCGAGTTCGTCGGCGGTCACCGAGTCGACGCCGAGTTCCACGCGGTGCCGTAGCAGCGGTGCGCCGTCGACGTCGGCGTGCATCGACCCCGACCAGAACCCTTGCCGTTCATGGGATCTGCCCACCTGGACTCGTTCGCGTAACCGCGCCCGGCCGTCCCCCGTCAGGGTCAGCCGGATCGTGCTGAGGTGACGTGCGTGGCCGGCCACGATGGTGGGCTGCGGGTCCAGGTCGAGATCGCCTGCCACCTCCAGATCCCAACTGGCACGGGACTCCATGGTGGCGGTGCCAGGCATCGCCATGGTCGCCGCGGCACTGCGCACCCGCAGCCGCGCACCGGGTTCGACCACCACCCGCACCCTGATGGTGTCCCCGCCAAGCGGTGTCGCCGCCGCCGACACCAGGTGCACGGTGTCGGCCTCCGTGCAGCGGGCCGCCACGCCACCCGAGCACTCGATGCTTGGGGCTCGGTCGGGGCGTGCCACGATCAGGACGTCGGAAAGCATTGTGCGCGAGGACCTCTACACCGGCACGCGGAGCTGCTGGTGCACCCAGTTCAGGACGAGGGACGCTGCCGGATCCTCGGTCAGTGAGATCAGCACGAACGGACGCTCGCCGCGGACCATGGCGGCATCGCGGCGCATGACGTCGAGGTCGGCGCCCACCATGGGAGCCAGGTCGGTCTTGTTGATCACCAGCAGATCGGAGTACGTCACCCCTGGGCCGCCCTTGCGCGGCACCTTGTCGCCGCCGGCCACGTCGATGACGAAGATCTGGGCGTCGACCAGGCCCGACGAGAAGGTGGCGGTGAGGTTGTCACCACCGGACTCGACGAGGATGAGGTCGAGAGCTTCGTTGCCCGAGATGAGGTCGTCGATCGCGTCCAGGTTGGCGGTGATGTCGTCGCGGATCGCGGTGTGCGGGCAGCCGCCGGTCTGCACGGCGGCGATGCGCTGGTCGGGCAGCACGGCATGCCTGCGCAGGAAGTCGGCGTCCTCGGTGGTGTAGATGTCGTTGGTGAGCACCGCCAGCGACAGCTCCTCGCGCAGCTGCCGGCACAGGGCGGCCACCAACGCGGTCTTGCCGGAGCCAACGGGGCCGCCGATGCCGATGCGCAGCGGCTCCCCTGCGTGGCGGACACGACGGGGACGTTCGATGTGAGCGTGCGGCTCACCGTCGAGCAGATGTGGTGGCATGGTGCACCTTTCAGGACATGAAGAGGGGTCGGTCGCGGTCGACGTGCCGTTGGGCCAGCACGTCGAGCAGCGGATCGGACAGATCCGCGAGTTCCTTGGCGGCTTCGGCGGCGGTCTGGTCGCACAGTGCGGACAGCTCGAAGGTGAGCGCCGCGACGTCGCCGGGATCCAGCGCGAGGAGACGCTGAGCGGCGGTCGCCGAGCCGGTCATCGTGGTGTAGACCACCGACGTGGCGGTCTGTTCCGGCAGCAGACCGCTGGCCGCGCCGACCGCGCCTGCGACAACCGCGAGATGGGGTTTGACGCCGACGACTGCCCAGTCCCGCTCCGGCCACACCTTGCGGGCCAGTCGGACCAGGCCTCTGCCCTGGGCCCGGGATGCGCTGCGGGCGGCGGGAGCCGGTGTGCGCGCGTCGGTTTCGCCGTCGGCATCGGAGATGCTCAGGGTGCCCGCGTGCACGGCGGCGGCCAGCGATGCGGTCACCAGACCGTGCGTGCGGATGCGGCGGCGCAGGAAGGCCCGCAGCGTCGGCAGGTCCACCACCAGCCCGCTGGTGACGGCCTCCTCGACGCCGCCCGAGTGGACGTGGCCGCCCGTGGGTAGTCGCGAATCGGCCAGGGCCAACAGGGTCGTCAGGTTGGACATCAGAACAAGAAGTATCGCTGCGCCATCGGCAATTCGGTCGCCGGTTGCTCCGCCCAGACGTCGCCGTCGATGGTTACGGTGAAGGTGTCGGGGTCGACCTCGATGCGTGGGAGCGCGTCGTTGAGCGGCATCTGAGATTTACCGACTTGCCGAACATCCTTGACGGCGACGAGGCGGCGGTTGACTGCGAGCCGGTCTGCGAGGCCGTCTTCGATGGCCTGAGGCGCCACGAAGTGCACCGACGTGGCCGCCGCCGCCGCGGGCGACGCGCCGAACATCGGCCGGGGCAACACCGGTTGCGGGGTGGGGATCGACGCGTTCGCGTCACCCATCGCCGCCCACGCGATCATCCCGCCCTTGATCACCGCGTGCGGGCGCACGCCGAAGAATGCGGGCTCCCACAACACCAGGTCGGCGAGCTTGCCGACCTCGACCGAACCGATCTCGTGGTCGAGGCCGTGCGCGACCGCCGGGCAGATCGTGTACTTGGCGACGTAGCGGCGAACGCGGTTGTTGTCGGCTCCCCCAGAACCGGAGCCGTCCCCCTCGAGCGCACCGCGGCGTTTCTTCATCACGTGTGCGGTCTGCCAGGTGCGCAGAACCACCTCGCCGATCCGGCCCATCGCCTGCGCGTCGCTGCCGATCATCGAGATCGCGCCGATGTCGTGGAGCAGGTCCTCGGCAGCGATCGTCGACGGCCGGATCCGGCTCTCGGCGAACGCCAGATCCTCTGGGACGCTGGGATTCAGATGATGACACACCATCAGCATGTCGAGATGTTCGTCGAGGGTGTTGACGGTGTGCGGGCGCGTCGGGTTGGTGGAGCTTGGCAACACGTTCGGGTGCGATACCACCGTGATGATGTCGGGCGCGTGACCGCCGCCAGCACCCTCGGTGTGATACGCGTGGATGGCGCGGCCGTTGATCGCGGCGAGGGTGTCCTCGACGAAGCCTGCCTCGTTCAGGGTGTCGGAGTGCAGATTGACCTGGACGCCCGTCGCGTCGGCGACGTTCAGGCAGGCATCGATCGCGGCAGGTGTGGTGCCCCAGTCCTCGTGCAGCTTGAAACCCGCTGCGCCTCCTCGCAGTTGCTCCCACATCGAGTCGGCGCTGACGGTGTTCCCCTTGCCGAGCAGCGCCACGTTCAGCGGCCAGGTGTCCAACGCCTCGAGCATGCGGGCCAGATGCCAGGCGCCTGGCGTCACGGTGGTCGCCTTGCTGCCCTCGGCAGGGCCGGTGCCGCCGGCGACGATCGTGGTGATGCCGCCGCCGAGTGCCTCTTCCATGATCTGCGGACAGATCAGGTGGACGTGACAGTCGATGGCGCCCGCGGTGAGGATGCGGCCGTTGCCCGAGATGACCTCGGTGGATGGCCCGACCGCCAGGTCCGGGTGCACGCCCGACATGATGTCGGGGTTGCCGGCCTTGCCGATCGCCGTGATCCGCCCGTCGCGAATGCCGATGTCGGCCTTGATGATTCCCCAGTGATCGATGATGACCGCGCCGGTGATGACGGTGTCGGGTGCACCGTCGGCGCGGGTGGCCCTCGACTGGCCCATCGACTCGCGCAGCACCTTGCCGCCACCGAAGACGGCTTCGTCACCGGCCAGGCCTGGGCCGCCGCTGCGATCCTCGGTGATCTCGATGAACAGGTCGGTGTCGGCGAGGCGGATCCGGTCACCGGTGGTGGGACCGAAGAGTGCGGCGTAACGCGCGCGGGACAGTTCGCTCACGAGGGGTCCAGCCTTCCCGGTGGGGTCAGCGACAGCCCGTACACCTCGCGGGTGCCCGCCAGCGGGACGAGGGAGACGTGCTGGGCGATACCGGGTTCGAAGCGCACCGCGGTCCCCGCGGGGATGTCGAGCCGGTGCCCGTGCGCGGCCGTGCGGTCGAACTGCAGTGCGGCGTTGGCCTGTGGCAAGTGCACGTGGCTGCCGACCTGGACCGGTCGGTCCGCGGTGTTGACCACGTCGAGCGACAGCCTTGGAGCGCCTTCGTTGATCGTGATGTCACCGTCGCCGTAGACGACCTCACCAGGGATCACTTGTCCTGCCTCACGGGATCGGGTGGTGCACGGTGACGAGCTTGGTGCCGTCCGGAAAGGTGGCCTCGACCTGGACGTCGTGGAGCATGTCGGGCACGCCATCCATCACCTCGTCGCGGCCGAGCACCTCGCGACCGCTCACCATCAACTCGGCCACCGAGCGGCCGTCGCGTGCGCCCTCGAGCAGGTGGTCGGTGATCACCGCGACCGCTTCGGGATGGTTCAGGCGCAGACCGCGCGCCTGCCTGCGGCGCGCGAGTTCGGCCGCGTACGAGATGAGCAGGCGATCCTGCTCGTGCGGGGTCAAGCGCATAGTTCGGGATCCTGCCACGGTCAGCGGCAGTCAGCAGCGCACGCGTTGAGTCAGGCGCGCGGGGCTGTCAGCTGTTGCGGGTTGAGTGGTCGGTAGTTGTCGGTGGTGTGTTGTAGGACGGGAGTATGAATCTGGCGGCGTGGGCTGAGCGCACCAGTATTGCGCGGGTGACTGCCTACCGCTGGTTTCGCGCACAGTTGTGCGGGAAGCGTACCGCTGCCATCCGGGCCCCCGGCGCGCGGTCGACGCCGCCGCTGGCGCTGACCGCGGGGCGGCCTGATGGCACGTTTCGAGGTCCCTGAAGGCTGGTGTGTGCAGGCGTTCCGGTTCACGCTGGATCCGACCGAGGAGCAAGCCCGTTCGTTGGCGCGGCATTTCGGTGCCCGTCGCAAGGCATACAACTGGACGGTTGGCATCCTGAAAGCCGATATCGATGCGTGGCACAGCACTGGTGTCGAGACGGAGAAGCCGTCCCTTCGGGTCTTGCGGAAACGCTGGAACACGGTCAAGGACGAGGTGTGTGTCAACGCCGAGACCGGGCAGCCGTGGTGGCGTGAATGCTCGAAGGAGGCCTATGCCGACGGGATCGACGGCGCGGTGCACGGGTACTGGACCTGGCAGACCTCCCGGGCGGGTACACGGGCCGGCAAGCGCGTCGGTTTCCCACGGTTCAAGAAGATAGGGCCGCGACGCCGATCCGCACCCACGAGAACACCCGGCGCATCGAACGCCTCATCCGTGCCGGGCGGGCGCGGGTGCTCGCGATCTCGGTTCGCCGCAACGGTGATCGCCTGGATGCGAGTGTCCGGGTACTTGTCCAACGCCCCCCAATGTGGCGTTACCTAATTCGCGGATCGGGGTCGATGTCGGGGTGCGGCGCTTGGCGACCGTAGCCAGCGCGGACGGCACCGTCATCGAACGTGTCGAGAACCCGCGCCCGCTGCAGACGGCGCTGCGCGCGTTGCAGCAAATCAGCCGGGCACGTTCACGCTGCACTCAAGGTTCGCGGCAGTACCGCGAACGCACCACACAACTGTCCCGGCTGCACCGCCGGGTCAACGATGTCCGCGCCCACCACCTCCATGTCCTGACCACGAGACTGGCCAAAACTCACGGCCCCCCGGGTGCCCGCGCCAGACGGCGTGGACTCTCGGATGCGGCGCTGGGAACACCGCGACGCCACCTGTCCTACAAAACGGGTTGGTACGGGTCGCAAATGGTGACGGCGGACCGGGGGTTCCCGTCATCGAAGACCTGTCATGCCTGCGGGCATGTGCAGGACATCGGATGGGCCGAACACTGGCAATGCGCCAACTGTTCGGCATCGCATCAGCGCGATGACAACGCATCCATCAACCTCGCACGCTACGAGGAACCAGCTAGCGTCGTCGGCCCAGTCGGGGCCGCCGTCAAGCGTCGAGCCGACCGTAAGACGGAGCCACGCTCCGCAGGTGGCGATGAAGCGCGAAAGGGACGCAGCCGCATGGCTGCTGAACAACCCCGAGACGGGCTGCGAGTCGCGTGACCACTAAAGATCACTCAACTCGCAACGGCGTCGGTGATGTTCTGCAACCGCACCTGTCCACGGGCCACCACGCGATCGTCGTCGCCCGTGATGGTGATCAGCCAGAGTTGCTGGCGCCTGCCCCGGTGGATGGGGGTGGACACCGCGGTGACGGTGCCCGACGAGATGGCCCGCAGGAAATCGGTGTTGTTGTTGACACCCACCACCGTGCCGCCGTCGCCTTCGGCGTTGAGCCAGGTGTGCGCCGAGGTGCTGGCGAGGCTCTCGATGATCGAGCAGTACACGCCTCCGTGCACGATGCCCCACGGTTGCAGCAGATCGTCCTTGAGGGTCAACTGCGCCCGGCCGCCGTCCGGCGTCAGCTCGAGGATCTTGAGTCCGAGTACGTCGTCGAAGCCGGCAGTCACGGAATTCGTCACGGCTACTTGTCTACACGGGCTGCACGCGACGAAAAGCGGTCGGGCCCCGTACACGATGTGTACGGGGCCCGACCTCGAGTGGACCGGGGGTCTCTGCAGCCCTCAGGACTCCGCGGCGGTCCGGTGGTTCTCTTGGTGGTTCTCGACGCTGGTGATGCGTTCGTGCCCATAACAATAGGCAAGGCTGCCCTAAT
>JAOPVF010000570.1 GCA_025963195.1 Mycobacterium sp.
GGCTCAGGCGATCTTGTCGCCGCGGTTGACCTGCGGGCGCGGCGCCCGCATCCGGCGCAGCTGAGAGGCGCGGCTCGCGGCGTAGAAGCCGAGCTTCCAGCCACTCTCGACGTTATCGGGGAACTTCGCGTCGACCGCCTTGTTCACCCGACGGCCGATCAGGAGCCCGTCGATGGCCATGATCAGCACCAGCGCCAGCATTGCAGGCGACAGCATCTGCTGAACCTTCAGCGACGGCACCGACAACATGACGAACACCAGGGCGAGCGCGGCGGGCATGAACAGACCTAGGACGTTGCGCCGGGTGTCGACGACGTCGCGGACGAACCGGCGGACCGGCCCCTTGTCACGCGGTAGCAGGTAGGCGTCCTCGCCGGCCATCATCTTCTCGCGGCGTTCCGACATCGCGGCCCTGCGGGTGAGCTTGTCCGCCTTGCGCTCTTGCTTGTTGAGCTTCGGACCGCCCAGTTCCTTGCGCCGCTTGCGCGCCTCGGACGACGTCATCGGCGCGGGCGCGACGGGTCCGCGCTTGCGGGCGGCCTCGCTGCGCTTGGGCGTCGGCCTGCCCTTCGGGGCGGTGGTGATGGCCTCCTTGGTGGCGGCATCGCCTTCGACGCCCACCTCGACCGCGCCGGACTCCTCCGGCGCGGGGTTGGCCTTCTTGCGGCCCAGCAGATTCACGTGTGCCAGGTTACTTCAGTCTCGTGCTCGTTAATTCCCGCCCAGGCATGCACCCCGCCAACGCGGCACATACTCTGCTGGCATGACGGGCCCCATGCTGCGCGTGCTGATCGCCCCTGACTGCTTCGGCGACAGCCTCACCGCCGTCGAGGCCGCCGACTCGATCGCCGACGGCTGGCGCAGTGCCCGGCCCGACGACACGCTGATCGCCGCGCCGCAGTCCGACGGCGGCCCCGGCTTCGTCGGGGTCCTGGCAAGCCGCCTTGGCGGGCTGCGCTCGGCGACCGTGAGTGGACCGCTTGCCGTAGACGTCACGGCGGAGTGGGTGTTCGACGAGGCATCGGCGACGGCCTACGTCGAGTGTGCGCAGGCGTGCGGTCTGTCCGTGCTCGGCGGGCCGCCGACCGTCGAAACCGCACTCGCCGCGCACAGTGGGGGAGTCGGACAACTGATCGACGCGGCCGTCGATGCGGGGGCGAAGCGCATCGTCGTCGGCCTCGGCGGCAGTTCCTGTACCGACGGGGGCCGCGGCCTGGTCGACGCGCTCGGCGGTCTGCCCGCAGCAACGGCCAGGCTCGCAGGGATCGAGCTGATCGCCGCCACCGACGTCGAACATCCGCTGCTCGGCCCGATGGGGGCCGCAGCGGTGTTCGGACCGCAGAAGGGTGCCGACCCGGTCACCGTGTCGTTGCTCGAGGCCAGGCTCGCCGCGTGGGCCGTCGAACTGAACGCCGCCGCAGGCCGCGACGTCGGCGCCGAGCCCGGTGCTGGTGCGGCAGGTGGGATAGGGGCGGCGCTGCTCGCGCTGGGTGGCCGCAGGGAATCCGGCGCCGCGGTGATCGCCGAACACACCGGGCTGGCCGCCGACATCGGTACCGCCGAGCTCATCATCACTGGTGAGGGCCGGTTCGACGATCAGTCACTGCACGGCAAGGTGGTCAGCGCGCTGGCCGCCGGTGCACGCGACACTCCCGTGCTGGTTCTGGCCGGCCAGGTCACGCTCGACGCCGATGTGCTGCACGCCGCGGGAATCGCCGCTGCCCACTCGATCACTGACTACGCGGGCTCGGTCCAGCTGGCGATGGACGACGCGGCGAACCAATTGACCGGGCTGGCACGGCGAACGGCGGCCGGATGGCCGCAGGAGTCGGGAGATAGCCGGAGGACGCCGCCTGGGTGATCCGGGCCGGTTGGCTGCAGGAGTCGGGAATAGCCGGAGAACAAGGTACCGTTGAGATAGCCGAGGCATGAGCTATGCACAGGGAGAAGCAATGACTGTTCAGGACGAAGCGACCACTACGACCACCCATGGCGTGGTCCTGACCGATGCGGCCGCCACCAAGGCCAAGTCGCTGCTGGACCAAGAGGGTCGCGACGATCTGGCGCTGCGCATCGCGGTTCAGCCCGGCGGTTGCGCGGGCCTGCGTTACAACCTCTTCTTCGACGACCGGACCATGGACGGCGACCTGAACGCCGAGTTCGGCGGCGTCAGGCTGACCGTCGACCGGATGAGTGCCCCTTACGTCACGGGCGCCACCATCGACTTCGTCGACACCATCGAGAAGCAGGGTTTCACGATCGACAACCCGCAGGCCACCGGATCCTGCGCCTGCGGCGACTCGTTCAACTGAGCCGACCGGCCTAGTACTGGCCGGTTCGCGGTAGGTATGAGCACACCAGGATCTCGGGCTTCTGAATCAGCAGCTGGGCCACGGCCTGCCGTGAGGACTCGGTCTGCGAGCGCCCCGCCTGCGTCACCTCCATGGTGAAAAGCACCTGAGCCTGGTGCGGCGACAACGTCACGATCTTGTCGATCGACGTCACCTTGGCACTGCCGAACTGCCTGCGGAAGGTATCGCTGGCCAGATTCGCCAGCGCCATGTCCGACTTCTTGTCCTTGATCTCGTCGAACACGCCGCACGATGCGTGCCTGGCGATCTGTTCGTCGTCACCCCTGCTGAGCGCGTCGAGGAAGCCCTGGATCGACGTCCGCGCCGACGCCGGGGTGAGTGCGGCATCCGCAGAGTCGTCACGTCGCAGGGCGAACACGATCGTCACCGCAGCGGCGGCCAGCGCAACGACCACCAGCGCAGCGATACCGCCGATTAGGAAGCCCCGCCGGCGCGGCTTGCCCGGGTAGGGCACGGGCGGCGGTAGCGCGCCGGGATACGGCGATGGCACCTGATCGGGATAAGGCGAGCGCTGAGGAAACGGTTCGGGGTATGGGAATGGACCAGCCATGTCGTTGTTAGGCTAGCGCACCGTCCTGCGGAGACCACGGATCCAGCACAGCGGCCAGGCCTCGGTACGCTTATGTAGACGAGCTTAATGAAATGAAGGGTGACATTTCGTGACCATTGCTGTGACCGGGTCGATCGCGACCGACCATCTGATGAGGTTTCCCGGCAAGTTCTCCGAAGCCTTGCTGGCCGACCATCTGCAGAAGGTGTCGCTGAGCTTCCTGGTCGACGATCTCGTCATCCACCGCGGCGGCGTAGCAGGCAACATGGCGTTTGCGATCGGCGTGCTCGGGGGAGACGTGACCCTGATCGCAGCGGCAGGCAAAGACTTCGACGACTACCACGGTTGGCTGACGTCGCACGGTGTCGACTGCGAGAGCGTGCTGGTCGCCGAATCCGCGTACACCGCGCGGTTCGTCTGCACCACCGACCAGGACATGGCCCAGATCGCGTCGTTCTACCCGGGCGCGATGTCCGAGGCCCGCGCCATCAAGCTCGCCGACACGGTATCCCGAACGGGCACACCGGAACTCGTCATCATCGGCGCGAACGATCCTGAGGCGATGTTCCTGCACACCGAGGAGTGCCGCGCGCTTGGGCTGCCGTTCGCCGCGGATCCGTCGCAGCAATTGGCCTACATGAACGGCGAGCAGATCCGGCGGCTCATCGGCGGTGCCGCCATCCTGTTCACCAACGACTACGAGTGGGAACTGCTGTTGCAGAAGACCGGCTGGAGTGAAGCCGAGGTGATGAGCCAGATCGGACTGCGCGTCACCACGCTGGGTCCCAAGGGCGTCGACCTCATCTCCGCCACCGGAGAGGTCGTCCACGTCGGCATCGTCCCCGAGACCCATCAGGCCGACCCGACCGGCATCGGTGACGCTTTCCGGGCCGGCTTCCTCACCGGGCGCAGTGCGGGGTTGAGCCTCGAGCGTGCCGCGCAGCTGGCGTCGATGGTCGCCGTGCTGGTGTTCGAGGCGCCGGGTCCTCAGGAGTGGACGTGGGACAAGGCGGCGGCGATCAGCAGGATCTCCGATGCCTACGGTGCCGACGCCGGCGCCGAGATAGCCTCAGCGCTAGCCTGATTCGCGGCGCGCGCTATAGCTGCACCGGGTAGTGCGGTTCGCTGATCGCGGGCGTCACGCTCTGCTCGACGAAGATCGCGTGCCACAGCATGAAGATCAGCACGGTCCACAGTCTGCGGCTGTGATCGGTGACTCCGTTGCGGTGCTCGTCGAGCATGCGGCGCACGGCGGCCAGGTCCACCAGATGGCCGGCCTGTGAAGCCGCCACCGTCGCGTACGCCCAGTCGAGCAGTTCGCCGGCACGCAGCCAGTGCCGGATCGGCACGGGGAAGCCGAGCTTCGGGCGGTTGAGCACGTGCGCGGGCACGATCGGCTCCAACGCCCGGCGCAGCGCGTACTTCGT
>JAOPVF010000252.1 GCA_025963195.1 Mycobacterium sp.
TGTTAGACACGTGTCCAGTAGTATGTCGCCGTGGCTGATCGAAGGAGATTGTCCCCCGAGGACCGACGCAACGAGCTCTTGGCCCTCGGTGCCGAGGTGTTCGGTCAGCGTCCGTACGACGAGGTGCGCATCGACGAGATCGCGGAACGGGCCGGCGTCTCCCGTGCACTGATGTATCACTACTTCCCCGACAAGCGGGCCTTCTTCGCGGCAGTGGTGCGCGCCGAGGGCGAGCGGCTGTTCGATGCCACCAGCACCCCGCCAGTACCCGGCACGAGCCTGTTCGACCAGCTGCGGGCGGGCGTGCTTGCCTACGTGTACTACGACGAGCAGCACCCGCACGGCGCGTGGGCGGCGTACGGCATGGGCCGCTCGGATCCGGTGCTGCGCGGCATCGAGGACACCGACAACCAACGGCAGGCCGACCGCATCATGGCAAGGATCACCGAAGCCGCGGGCGGAACGCTGGACGCCAAGCTGGAGCGCGACGTCCGCGTGATCGTCTACGGCTGGCTGGCCTACACCTTCGAGCTGTGCAGGCAGCGCATCATCGACCCGTCGATCGACGCGGGCTACATCGCCGACTCCTGCGCACACTCGCTGCTCGACGCCATCGCGCGCGTCCCCGGCATCCCCACCCTCGAGTGACTTCGGGGTGCTCAGTTGCGGTGAGCGCAACTGAGCACCCCGAAATCGCAGGGGATCTGTCGGTGGGTGGGGGCACCATGTCAGGGTGAGCACAATCGACCCACTCGAGCGCTTCGGTTCGCTGACGCGCGAGTGGTTCACCGGCACCTTCACCGCGGCGACCCCGGCGCAGGCGGAGGCATGGTCGGCCATCGCGAGCGGGGACAACACGCTGGTCATCGCACCCACCGGCTCCGGTAAGACGCTGGCCGCGTTCCTGTGGGCCATCGACCAGCTCGCCGCCGCCGAGCCCCGGCCGCCGAAGGCTGGCACCCGGGTCTTGTACATCTCCCCGCTCAAGGCGCTGGCCGTCGACGTCGAACGCAACCTCAGTACCCCGCTGACCGGCATCACCCGGGTGGCCGAGCGGCTGAGCCAGCCGGTGCCGCAGATCAGCGTCGGCGTGCGCTCCGGGGACACCCTGCCCGCGCGCCGCAGGGAGCTGATCAGCAAGCCGCCCGACATCCTGATTACCACCCCGGAATCGCTTTTCCTGATGCTGACGTCGGCGGCCAGGGAGACCCTCGCCGAGGTGACGACGGTGATCGTCGACGAGGTGCACGCCGTCGCGGCCACCAAGCGCGGCGCGCACCTTGCGCTCTCCCTCGAGCGCCTCGACCAGCTCCTCGACCGACCTGCACAGCGGATCGGGCTGTCGGCGACCGTCCGGCCTGCCGAGGAGGTCGCACGCTTCCTGGCCGGAACGGCCCCGGTGACCGTGGTCGCGCCGCCGTCGGGCAAGACGTTCGACCTGTCGGTCCAGGTGCCGGTGCCCGACATGGCCAACCTCGCCGAGAACTCGATCTGGCCCGACGTCGAAGGCCGCATCGTCGACCTCATCGAATCCCACAACTCGACCATCGTGTTCGCCAACTCCCGGCGGCTGGCCGAACGACTCACGGCCCGGCTCAACGAGATTCACGCCGAGCGCACCGGTGTCGAGCTCAGCGACGAGCGCAACCCCCAGGTCGGCGGCGGCTCCCCGGCACACATCATGGGCAGCGGCCAGACGTTCGGCGCCGAACCGGTGCTGGCGAAGGCGCACCACGGCTCGGTCAGCAAGGAGCAGCGGGCGCTCGTCGAAGACGATCTCAAGAGCGGACGCCTGCGCGCCGTGGTTGCGACATCCAGCCTGGAGCTGGGCATCGACATGGGCTCCGTCGATCTCGTCATCCAGGTCGAGGCGCCCCCGTCCGTGGCCAGCGGGCTACAACGCATCGGGCGCGCAGGCCACCAGGTCGGCGAGGTCTCACGCGGTGTGCTGTTCCCCAAGCACCGCACCGACCTCATCGACTGCGCAGTCACGGTGCAGCGCATGCTGGCCGGCCAGATCGAGACCATGCGCGTGCCCACCAACCCGCTCGACATCCTCGCCCAGCACACCGTCGCCGCGGCCGCGCTCGAGCCGCTGGACGCCGACCGCTGGTTCGACGTCGTACGGCGCAGCGCACCCTTCGCCACCCTGCCCCGCAGCGCATTCGAGGCGACGCTTGACCTCCTGTCCGGCAAGTACCCGTCCACCGAGTTCGCCGAGTTGCGCCCACGGCTGGTGTACGACCGCGACGCCGGAGTGCTGACCTCACGGCCCGGCGCCCAACGGCTGGCGGTGACCTCCGGCGGCGCCATACCCGACCGCGGCCTGTTCACCGTGTACCTGGCCTCCAACGCCGACTCCGAAAAACCGTCCCGGGTAGGAGAACTCGACGAAGAAATGGTGTACGAGTCGCGGCCCGGCGACGTCATCTCACTGGGTGCCACCAGCTGGCGCATCACCGAGATCACGCATGACCGCGTGCTCGTCATCCCCGCCCCCGGCGAACCCGCCCGGCTACCATTCTGGCGCGGCGATGGCGTCGGAAGGCCCGCCGAACTCGGCGAGGCGATCGGCGCATTCACCGGCAAGCTCTCGGTCATGGCTCGCGAGGAATTCGAGACCCATTGCCACACCATGGGTTTCAATGACTACGCCACTGACAACCTCTGGCAGCTACTCGACGAACAGCGCCAGGCCACCGGTGCCGTGCCCACCGACACCACCTTCATCGTCGAGCGGTTCCACGACGAGCTTGGCGACTGGCGGGTCATCCTGCACTCCCCCTACGGCTTGCGGGTGCACGGACCGCTTGCCTTGGCGGTCAGCCGCCGACTGCGTGAGCGCTACGGCATCGACGAGAAGCCGACCGCCTCCGACGACGGCATCATCGTGCGACTGCCCGACACTGATCTGGACTCGGGCGGCGCGGTCACGTTCGCGGACCTGTTCGTCTTCGACGCCGACGAGATCGACCCGATCGTCACCGAGGAGGTCGGCGGATCGGCGCTGTTCGCGTCGCGGTTCCGCGAGTGCGCGGCGCGAGCGCTGCTGCTGCCCCGGCGGCATCCCGGCAAGCGTTCGCCGCTGTGGCACCAGCGCCAACGCGCCTCGCAGCTGCTCGACGTGGCCCGCAAGTATCCCGACTTCCCGATGGTCCTGGAGACGGTCCGGGAATGCCTTCAGGACGTCTATGACGTGCCGACGCTGCGCGATGTGATGAATCGCGTCGCACAGCGCCGCATTCGGTTGATCGAAGTCGAGACCGCGACCCCGTCGCCGTTCGCCGCCTCGCTGCTGTTCGGGTACGTCGGCGCCTTCATGTACGAGGGCGACAGCCCGCTGGCCGAGCGCCGCGCCGCCGCGCTGTCGCTGGACAGCGTGCTGCTCGCCGAACTGCTGGGCCGCGTCGAACTGCGCGAACTGCTCGACCCGCAGATCATCGCGTCCACCATCGCCCAGCTGCAGCACCTGACCGCCGAACGCGCGGCGCGCGACGCCGAGGGCGTTGCCGATCTGCTACGCCTGCTCGGCCCGCTGACCGAGGACGAGATCGTGGCGCGGTCCACCGCCGACGACGTGGGCGGCTGGCTCGAGGGCCTTCGCGCGGCGCGACGGGTGCTGACGGTGTCGTTCGCGGGTCAGACCTGGTGGGTGGCGATCGAGGACGTCGGGTTGTTGCGCGACGGGGTGGGCATCCCGGTACCCGTCGGCGTGCCAATGAGTTTCACCGAGTCGGTGACCGATCCGCTCGGCGAGCTGCTCGGCCGGTACGCCCGCACCCACGGGCCGTTCACCACCCACGACGCCGCCGCCCGGTTCGGGCTCGGGTTGCGCGTCACCGCCGACGTGCTTGGCAGGATGGCCGTCGACCGGAAGCTGGTGCGTGGCGAGTTCCTCACCACCGGCGAGACCGAACAGTGGTGCGACGCCGATGTCTTGAAGATCCTGCGGCGCCGCTCGCTAGCTGCGTTGCGCGCACAGGTGGAGCCGGTGAGCACGGCGGCTTATGCCCGGTTCCTGCCCGCGTGGCAGCAGGTCGGAAAGGCCAAGGTATCGGGCATCGACGGTCTCGCCTCGGTGATCGAACAGCTTGCGGGCGTTCCCATTCCAGCATCGGCGGTGGAACCGCTGGTGTTGGGGCAGCGGATCCGCGACTACCAGCCGGCCATGCTCGACGAACTGCTGGCGGCTGGCGAGGTGACGTGGTCGGGCGCAGGTCAGATCGGCGGCAACGACGGCTGGATCGCCTTCCACCCCGCCGACTCCGCGCCATTGACCTTGGCGGCGGCGGCCGAGATCGAGTTCACCGACGTCCACCGCTCCATCCTGGAGACGCTGGGACACGGTGGCGCGTACTTCTTCCGGCAGCTCGGCGATGGCCGGGAAGCCGATTCCGAGCAACTCAAAACGGCTCTCTGGGAACTCATCTGGGCCGGCTGGGTCACCGGCGACACGTTCTCCCCCGTCCGCGCGCTGTTGCACGGCACGGGCCGGCGCGGCGGTACGCACCGCCAGCGGCAGCGTCCGCCGCGGTTGAGCCGCTACAGCGTCGCGCACGCGCAGACCCGGACGTCCGAGCCGACCGTCGCGGGACGCTGGTCCGCGCTCCCGCCTGCCGAGCCAGAATCCACCGTGCGCGCCCACTTCCAGGCCGAGTTGCTGTTGAACCGCTACGGCGTGCTGACCAAGGGCTCGTCCGAGGGATTGCCCGGTGGGTTCGCGATGCTCTACAAGGTGCTCAGTGCCTTCGAGGATGCGGGCAAGTGCCAGCGCGGTTACTTCGTCGAGTCGCTGGGCGGCGCCCAGTTCGCGGTGGCGTCCACCGTGGATCGGCTGCGCACCTACCTCGACGACGTCGACCAGGAGCGGCGTGCCTATCAGTCGGTCGTGCTGGCGGCGGCCGACCCGGCGAACCCGTATGGCGCTGCCCTGCCGTGGCCCGGCGACGGCGCGCACCGGCCGGGTCGCAAGGCCGGGGCCCTGGTGGTCTTGGTCGACGGCGAGCTGGTGTGGTTCCTGGAGCGTGGGGGGCGCACGCTGCTGTCCTACTCCGACGACGCCGAGGCGAATCGGTCGGCGGCAGCGGCACTTGCGGAGATGGTCGGAGGCCGACGGCTGCAGTCGCTGTTGGTGGAGAAGGTCAACGGCGTAGCCGTGCTCGATCCCGGTGCAGACGAGCGTCTGTCGACCGTGCGGGACGCCTTGACCGGCAGCGGCTTCGCCCGTACCCCGCGGGGCATGCGGCTCCGCTGAAGTCCCTCGAAGGAACGGGTTTGGCCGATAGACTCACCGGCATGAGCGGTGAGCTCTCGGACGTCGAGCTGCGGGTGCGGGCGCTCGAATCGATCCTCACCGAGAAGGGCTACGTCGATCCGGCCGCCGTCGACGCCGTGGTCGAGGCCTACGAGACGCGGATCGGACCGCGCAACGGCGCTCGGGTGGTCGCCAAGGCATGGGCCGACGACGACTTCGCCCGGTGGCTGCGCGAGGACGCCACCGCTGCGATCGCCTCCTGTGGCTACACCGGCCTCCAGGGCGACACGTTGGTGGCGGTCGAGAACACGCCATCCCAGCACCACATGGTCGTCTGCACTCTGTGCTCCTGCTATCCGTGGCCGGTGCTCGGCCTACCGCCGGTCTGGTACAAATCGGCGCCGTACCGCTCACGCGCGGTGTTCGATCCGCGCGGAGTCCTGGCGGAGTTCGGCGTGACACTTCCGGCCTCCACCCGGATCCGGGTCTGGGATTCGACGGCCGAGGTGCGCTACTTGGTGATTCCGATGCGGCCCGCAGGCACGGACGGTTGGAGCGAGGAGCGTCTCGCCGACCTCGTCACCCGCAACTCCATGATCGGCACCGGCCTCGCCCTCTCACCGGAGCAGGTGCTCGCGTGAACGGTGCGCAAGACATGGGTGGTCAGATGGGCTTCGGGCCCATCGAGCTGGAGCCCGACGAACCAACATTCCACGCGGACTGGGAGGCTCGGGTACTCGGGCTCACCATCGCGATGGGCGCCGCCCGCGCCTGGAACGTCGACATGGGCCGCTCCGCCCGCGAATCGCTGCCGCCCGCCGAGTATCTGTCGTCGAGCTACTATCAAATCTGGCTCAGGGGCCTACAGAAGCTTTTGGTACAGAGCGGTCTGGTCACTCAGGACGAGCTCGACACTGGCCGTTCGCTTGCACAGGCCAAGCCAGGGACGGGCGTGCTCAAACCCGACATTGTGCAGCGCGTCCTGAGCATCGGCGTGTCCAACGAACGCCCCGTCGCAACGCCGGCCCTCTTCGCGGTGGGCGATGCTGTCGTCACCCGAAACATGAACCCCTTGGGCCATACTCGGCTACCGCGTTACGCGCGCGCCAAGCACGGCGTCATCGAAAGGACGCACGGGGCACAGGTATTCGCCGACGCGCATGCCTCCGGCCGAGGCGAGGAACCGCAATGGCTCTACACCGTGCGATTCACCGGAGTGGAGCTGTGGGGCGACGATGCCGACCCATCGCTCGCGGTCTCGATCGACGCGTGGGAGAGCTACCTTGAAGCCGGCTGACGCCCTGCTCGCCGCGGCAGACCCCGTCGCGCCGATCCCGCGTGACGCCGATGGCACTCCGATCTTCGAAGCCCCTTGGCAGGCACAGGCTTTCGCCATGACGCTGGTGCTCCACGAACGTGGAATGTTCACCTGGACCGAATGGGCATCGGCGTTGGCCACCGAAATCACCCGCGCCCAGGCGGCGGGCGATCCCGACGACGGCTCGACGTACTACCGGCATTGGCTGGCTGCCATCGAGCGCCTCGTCGTGGACAAGGGCGTGGCCACCTCCGGGCACCTGGCTGCGCGTCGCGCCGCATGGGATCGCGCGGCGCATGCCACGCCGCACGGTCAGCCGATCCTGTTGGACAACGACCCCTCCCCGGAGCGCGAGGACGATACTTTCGTCAAAAATGACAAAACTTGAGGCCCATCGCTCCATACTGAGGGCATGGTCTCACTCATCGTTCACGCCCTTCTCGGCGTCCTCGTCATCGTCTGGATCGTGCATGCCAATCCGCACGTCTTCGCCCGCCCCGCCAGCGGCCCGGCGTTCTCCACGCTCGAGATCGCGTTCTACGTCATCGGCGTCGCATCGATAGCGCTCGGCTACTACTTCAACCACCAGTTCGTCGCCCAGTACGCCGTCGAAGGGGGCAACCCGATCTGGGGTCCCGGCAGCTGGCAGCAGTTCATCGCACTCGGTTACGCCAACCCTGCGGCCGCGTCGGCCAGCCAGGACTACACGATCATCAACGTGATCCTGCTGCCGCTGTTCACCATCGTCGACGGGTACCGCCGCGGCATCAAACGGCCGTGGCTGTTCTTCGTGGCCAGCCTGTTCACAAGTTGTGCGTTCTCCTACGCGTTCTACTTCGCCGTGGTCGAGCGCCAGCACCGCCAGGAGAAGGCCGCCAAGGGCCTGGACACCGTCTCGGCCTGAATACTTCGACGCCCGTCAAACCATTGCCGATGCACGCTTGAGACATGGACGAAAACGAAGTCGAAGCGGTCACCCGTTCGTGGGAGGAAGCCCTCGCCAACCATGACGTCGAGGGAATACTGGCGTGCTACACACCGGACGCGACGCTGGTGAGCAGATGGACTTCGTCGAAGTGATGGAGATCGAGGATGGACTCATCCGCGCCCACCGCGTCTATTGGGGCTGGCGCGGCGTGCCGATCCTCGCGAACGACGAGTATCACCGCGCGTAGGGAACACCCGGCGGCCGCACCGTGTTGGCAACGGTCGTGAACCATGACCTGATCACCACGCCATTCGGATTCGACTCGACTGCGTCGGAGGTGATCGCAGGCATCGACCTCTCGGGCAAGCGCGCGATCGTCACCGGCGCCGCCTCGGGGATCGGTGTCGAGACCGCGCGGGCGCTGGCCAACGCCGGTGCGCACGTCACGCTGGCGGTGCGCGACACGGCCGCCGGGAGCCGGGTCGCCGGAGAGATCGGCGGCAAGGTCGACGTGGCGCCGCTCGAGCTGAGCGCGCCCACGAGCATCGCCGCCTTCGTCTCGGCGTGGAGCGAGCCGCTGCACATCCTGGTGAACAACGCCGGCGTGATGGCCATTCAAGAGCTGACGCTGTCGGCGACCGGACACGAAATGCAGTTCGCCACCAATCATCTCGGCCACTTCGCGCTGGCCACCGGTCTGCACGATGCGCTTGCCGCGGCAGGCGGCGCCCGCATCGTCTCGGTCAGCTCCAGTGGACACCTGCGGTCCCCGGTGGTCTTCGACGACGTCGACTACGCCTTCCGCGAGTACGACCCATTCGGCGCGTACGGCCAATCCAAGACGGCCAACGTGCTGTTCGCCGTCGAGGCGAGTACCCGCTGGGCCGACGACGGCATCACCGCCAACGCCTTGATGCCGGGCGGAATCCTCACCGCGCTGCAGCGACACCTCGACCCGGACTACGGTAAGGAGGCCGAAGAACGCTTCCGCAGGGCGGGCAGCCGACTCAAGAACGCCGAGCAGGGTGCCGCCACCTCGACGCTGCTCGCCGCCTCTCCCCTGCTCGACGGCGTTGGGGGCCGGTACTTCGAGGACTGCAACGAGGCGCCGGTGATACACCGCCGCGACGAGACGACCATCGCCGGCGTCGCACCGTATGCGCTCGACCCCGAGAACGCGGCTCGCCTCTGGGATCTGTCGGCTCGGCTGATCCGCTAGCCGGGCATCGGGTGGGACAGATAGAACTCGACGTGACGCCGCGCGGAATCCTCCCAGGTGAGTGACGACGCCAGTGCGCGGCCAGGTCCGGGGTCGGCGTCGAATTGCAGTGCCTCGACGAGGGCCTCGGCGAACGCAACCGGCGTGGAGGCGTAGCGGACCGTGTCACCGAAGACCTCCTGCAGCACAGGCAGATTCCGCGTCACGACGGGTCGGCCCGCTGCCAACGCTTCCATGGCGGCCAGCCCGAATCCCTCCTTGGTCGAGGGAAAGGCGAAGGCCGCCGATGCGGCGACTAGGCTGGGCAGGTCGTCGTCTTCGAGCGTGCCCAGAATGACGGGTTCGACGTCCAGATCGATGCACTTCTGCTCGAAGGCGGCGCGGTAGTCCCGGTAGTCGAACAGCGTCTCACCGCCTGCGATGACCAGCCCGACGTCGGGAACGCGTTGGCGGAGAAGGTGATACGCCTCGACCAAGTCGATGGTGCCCTTGCGGGGCTCGATCCCGCCGACGGCGAGCACGTACCTCCCAAAGCGGTGCCGCCAACCGTCACGCCGGTTTCGCGCCGACGGCGTGTCGGCGGCCGCATCGATGAACCGTTGCGCGTGAACGCCGTTGGGGATGACGGTGGGATGCAGACCCCAACCGGTAGCCACCTCGGCGGCCACGGCGGCCGACACACAGATGCGGGCGTACGGCTCGACCACCGCCTTTTCGTGGCACTCGCCCAACACCGGGGTGGTGAACTCGTCGAGGTGGTGAATGGTACGGATGCACGTACCCACGGCGTTGGCACTGATGCAGTCCTGGGCGTGCACGACGTCGTACTCGTTCGGGGTGAACTCCGAGCGCATGAGGGCTATCGACCGCACGATGCGATCGGTCACCGACTCCTCGCCGCGGTCGGGAAAGTCGACCAGTCGGATCTGCACTGCCGGATCGACGTCGCGAAAGAAGCCGCGGTCACCCTGGCGAGTCAACGACCACACGGTCACCTCCACACCCGACGCCACCAGTGCCTCGGCCAGGTTCAACGTGTGCACCACCCCGCCCCGGGGCCTGGTCGAATAGGTCAGGAGCGCGACGCGCAGCGGGGCGAGCGAAGCGACGGGAGATGTCATGGTCACCTCCGCGTCGTGACGCCGTAGACGTCCACCCGACGTTCGGCCAAGTGGTTCAACACCTTTCTGGCCCTGGCGATCTCGGCTACCACGTCAACCGTGACCTTCGCCATTCCGCCCTTGGATCCGGTGTTCGCCAGCACGTCACCGCCGGGACCCACCACCTTGGCCTGGCCAAGGAACCGCAAGGCACCCATCACGCCCGTCTGATTCGACGACACCAGGACCACTTGATTCTCGGCGGCGCGGGCACAGTCGTAGAGGTCGAACAGACGCGCCTGTCGGTCGGCGGGCAGCCTCGACGCACGGTCGGTCACGCTGGCCGGCCACGCCGAAAGCGCCGCGATGATCTGTGCGCCATCCAACGCCAGGGCGCGAGCGGATTCCGGAAACGTCTTGTCGTAGTCGATCAGCATGCCAAGGCGACCGACCGGAGTGTCGAACGCCGCGAAGGCGTCGCCGGCAAGGTAGGCCAGCCCTTCGCCCGCCGGCTGATGGACCTTGCGGTGGTGACCGAGCACGCCGTCGCCCGAGACGCAGATCGCCGCGTTGTAGCGGCCATGGTGGGCCTCTTCGGCGTAACCGACGCACACGGTCACCGGTCCCGCAGCGGCGATCACCGCCGCGATCTCCGGCCCGTCAGGGTCCAGTGCCGATGGCCGGTCGTCGGGATCGGGGGCGCGCAGGTCACCGATGTAGCCGCCAAGGCAGGCGTCGGGGAACACCAGGAGTTCGACGCCATCGCGCGCGGCCGATTCCACGATGCCGACCACCTTGGCGACACCGCGATCGACGTCGCGACCGAAGTTGGCCGCCACAGCCGCGATCGTGACCGGTGCCGATTCCCGGGTCGCTTCGCTCCTGCCCTCCGGACCCAACTCAAGCCCTCCCCAGCCCCGTCACACCTGGAGCCACGGCGGTCGTGGTGACGCCGTCCGGCCATCGCAGCCGGACACCCGGATCAGTCGTCAGCCTGCCGCAGTCCGCTACGGACACTCCGTCGGGTACTGGCGTCGTACGGGCGTCAATGCGATCGGCGGTGAGCATGGCGTAGCCAGGAAAGCACGTCAACCACTGCCCCATGTCGGCTTTCGCCGGGCGCGGGATCCTGGCCACGTCGAGTTCGGCACCCGTCCCGCTGGCTTCGGCGAGCATGCCCGCGGTTCCCACGATGCCCGCCATGCTGACGTCCTTGGCCGCGCGCGGCCGCACCTGCGCCACCAGAGCTGCCAAACGTGCCAGGTCGGCGCCGTCGCGGATGCTGCTGGAATCCCATTGGCGGCCTTGGTGACCCGGCCGCCAGCCGCCGACAAGATCCGCGGTCAGGCGCAGCGTGTCTCCCGGCGATCCACCGCCAGCGCGGATGGGTTCGGGAGTGCGGCCGAACGCCGTCACTGCGAGTGATGCGGGGACGCCCAGCTGGGTATGCCCACCGAGTACCGGCACCTGCCACGCAGCCGACGCCTTGGCAATCCCCCGCACGATGCGGGTGAGCAGGGACCTGGTTGGCGCGCCGACGGCGTCAAGAAGACCCGTTGGCGTCGCGCCCATTGCCGTCAGATCGTTGACGTTCACCAACACCGAGCACCACCCCGCCCACTCCGGATCACGTTCGACCATCGAGGGAATGATGGCGTCACACGCGGCGACGAAGTCGCTTCCTGGCAGCGGCACGCCGTCATCGCCGACGAAGCCTGCGGGGCCGAGACCGCCTTGGACCTCCCGCAGCGGCGCCAGTGCGCTGCCGAGGAACGACTTGGTGGCATCGGCAAGGCGCTGCATCTGACGTAGCGGCCAGCGCATCACCACGTGTGGTTGGCCCGCGACCATGCACTCGCCATGGTCTTCCCAGCCGAGCGACCCGAACATCGCGGCATAACGGGCCTGCACCGTGGCATCGAAGCGAAGCACACCCGCCGATTCCGCATGAGCGCACGCCGCCCGGACGAGTGCGGGGCCAACCCCCGACGACCGTGCCGCGTCGACCGTGACCAGCCGGCTGCCCGTCCACCAGCCGATGTCGGGTTCGCACCGTGGCGCCAGGCGCACGCCGCCGAGCAGCGTCCCGTCCGCGGCAGCGGCGACGAGAACCACGGTGCGCGGGTCGTCATCGATGTCGTCGGCGTCGCTTCCTGCGAAGAGCTGCTGCTCGCGCACGAACGCGTCGTGACGCAGCCCGCAGAATGCCGCGAGGTCCGCGGCGTTCTCCGCATGGTGGATGAGGAATCCGGACGCCGGCGTCGAATGGGTGCGGGCGCCTGCCAGGATCGACAGCTCTTGTCTGTGCCGGAGCTGTTGGGTCACTTCGGCTCTCGTCGTCTCCACGAACCTCACCCGCCCACGCTTTGCAGAATGCCGCAAGCACCACACGCGGCGCAGCCGGCCTTCTGGTCGGCGCCAGCCATGCCTGCCAGCCGAAGGGCGTCCGCGACTTCGCGCGACACCTTCTCGACGGTCGCGGAATCCGGCGCGCCGGCTCCATCGACGTCCACGGCCAGGGTGCCGGGATGCGGGCGGAACGGCACCACGAAGGGGTAGACCCCCATCTCGATGAGCTCGCCCGCGCCCGCGACGAGCTCCTCGGGATCCTCGCCGAGCCCGACGAGCAGATACGTGGAGACCTGGTTGCGCCCGAACACCCGGACAGCCTCGCGCCACGCGTCGCGGTATTGCGACAGCGGCACGGTCGCCTTGCCAGGCATCCATCGTCGACGGACGTCATCGTCGAGGGATTCGACGTGAATGCCGACGGCGTCCGCACCCGCGTCGCGCAGTTCGGCGAGGACGGCCAGGTCGGTGGGTGGTTCGCACTGCACCTGGATGGGCAGCCCTGGCACCGCGGACTTCACCGCCCGGACGCACCGCGCAAGATGGCGGGCACCGCGGTCACTGCCCGCGGAGGTACCCGTGGTCATCACCATGTGTTCGATGCCGTCGAGTCGCACCGCCGCCTCGGCCACCTCCGCCAGTTCGGCGGGGCGCTTCACAGCTGTCGTCGCGTCCGACCGTAGGGACTCCTCGATCGAGCAGAATCGGCAGCGCTGGTCCTCGGCGTAGCGTATGCAGGTCTGAACGACGGTGGTGGCGAGCACGTTTCGGCCGTGCAGCCGGGCGATCTTCTCGTAGGGCACGCCCTCGGCGGTTTGCAGATCGTAGAACCTGGGCCGATCGATGACGCTGACGTCGAGCCCGGAGTCCTCGCCGTTCAACAGCACCTTGGCGCCGTCGAAGACGAACGGGCTTTGCGGGTTGAGCGGGATGGCGGCGGGACGGCCGTCGATCACGAGGTGGCCGTCGTCGCTGGGACCCGCACCAGCGGTGCGGCTTACGGGCGGGCGGCCGCGAATACCCAACAGGGCAAGGTCGACTCGAGTCGAGACTGACATGGACTCTCCTGTCAGCGGGCCACGGCAAGCCGTGGCGCGGACTGGTGGCGGAGATCGTCGATGATCGTCGTGGCAATGTGTCTGGCGTCGCGGTCGATGCCGAGGAAGCGGCCCGAACCCCAGGTGTGCATCCATGGCAGGCCGACGAAGGTCAGGCCTTCGACCCCCGTGACGCCGCGGTTCTGCATCGGTCGGCCAGCACCGTCGAAGGCACTTGCCTCGATCCATCGGTAGTCGGGCCGGTAACCGATCGCCCAGACGATGCTGGTGATTCCGTGGGCGGCGAGGTCCAGTTCGGTGGTCTCGGCGTCGGGTTCCCAGACCGCGGTGTATCGGGTTGCCGGCGGCGCGGTGATGCCTTCGCGCTCGATGTGTGCGTCGATGTCCGAGCAGATCGAGTTGTAGACCGCGTCGGCCTTGTCGAGTGCTTCAGCCAGTGATGGTTCGAAGGTCAGTACCGCGTCCTTGCCGTTGCAGAGCGTGCCGTACAGCCGCATCCCTTCCGTGGCGAAGCGACGCAAGTCGATGTCGCGTCCGCCGTCGCGTCCGGTGACGTAGTGGTTGGTCTTCTCGATTGCCGCCTTCCCACCGGGGTATTCGGGGGCAGGCCTCTCGTAGAGGCCCATGTCGGACAGCCACGTCATGCAGTCCCGGCCACGGTAGAACCGGGCTACGCGCGGTGCACTGCCGACCGCGAGGTGCACCTGCCGACCCGCCAGGTGCAGGTCCTCGGCGATCTGTGCGCCGGATTGGCCGGTACCAACCACGAGGACGGCACCCTCGGGCAATTGATCGGCATTGCGGTACTGCTCGGAGTGGATCTGGCTGATCGAGGCGTCCAGCGACCCTGCGAACGAGGGCAGCACCGGAATGGGATATCCGCCCGTCGCGACCACCGCATGGTCACAGGTCAATGTCTCGTCACCTGACCGAGTCTGAAGCGTTAGCTCGAAACCGTCTGAAGCCAGCGGACGTAACCGCGTGACGCGGGTGTGGGTGAGGAGCGGAGGCGTGAAGGTGTGCAGCCAACCGTCGAGCCACTCAACGACTTCGTCTCTCGTCATGAAACCGTCGGGGTCGTCGCCCTCATATGCATAGCCGGGCAACCTGCAGTGCCAGTTGGGCGTGACCAAGGTGAAGTTGTCCCATCGGGTGTCCGCCCAGGCGTGCACGGGGGTGTGCGCCTCCAGCACGACGTGCTCCATGCCCGCCTGGCCGAGGTACCAGCTCACCGAGAGCCCAGCCTGGCCGCCACCGATGACCGCGACCGCGACGTGTCCGGCGTCCGTGTTCATGACGTCTCCAGACCCGGTCGCATGCCGACGATGCGGACCAGGGCGTCGGATGGGAATTCCGTTGCGGTGTCGGTAATCTCCTCGTTCGTCGCGGCCGCCGAGGTGCACGCGAAGCCGAACTTGGCACGCACCCTTTCGCTCGCTTCGTGCAACGCCGTACCGGAGCGGTCGAGGAAGTCCGCGACGGTGTAGTCCGAACCCGTGCTCAGGTAGTCGTGCATCACCAGGCTCGGCGAGTAGCACCTCTGCACCCGACCGTCTGGCCACTGCACATCGAAGGTCATCTCAGGCATGGGTCAGCTCCTGCCATTGACTTGCGCCATCGGCATCCGTGACCGGGCCATAGACATCGGGCCTGCGGTCACGCAGGTGGAACATTCCGGCTCGCATGGCGCGGAACGTGGCGTCGACGTCGACGTTCGCGATGGCCATGCCGCCGCCGAGAAGCGTTGTCGCCAATGTATTTCCACCTGGATCGACAACCTTGGCGTTGCCGACGTAGCGCAGGGACCCGAACGTTCCGCTCTGGTTCGACGCGATCCAGAACACCTGGTTGTCCAGTGCCCGTGCCGCATCGAACAGGTTGAACCGGTAGGTCCATCGATCGTGTTGCAGATTCTCCGCGGTGGCGGTGCGTGCCGCAGGCCACGCTGACAGACTCGCGATGATCTGCGCGCCCTTCAACGCCATGATCCGTGCAGCCTCTGGAAATGCCTTGTCGTAGCAGATCTGTAGCCCCACCCGGCCCACGGGAGTGTCGAACACGCCGTAGTCGGAGCCCGCCGAGTAGGACATCCCTTCGCCGAGCGGTTGGTGGACCTTGCGGTACGTGCCGTAGACATGGTCGCCGTCGAGCACGGCCGCCGCGTTGTAGCGGGTCTCGCCGTCGTCGTCGAGTTCGCAGAACCCGATGGCGACCACGAGATCACCGACGATCTGCTGGACTCTCGCGATCTCGGGGCCGTCGACGCGGATGGCGGGCGGCAGTGATTTGGACGTGGTCTTCACGGTGTCGCCGTGGTTGCCCAACGACGACAGGTAGCCACCGATGGCGGCCTCGGGAAGGACCATGAAATCCACGCCTTCGTCACGTGCCTGTTGGGCCAGTGACTCGATCAGTGCGTAATTCTGTTCCAGGTCGCGGGTGAAGTTGGCTGCTACCGCAGCAAGTTTGGTCATCGCCAATCGCCTAGACCATGTAGGTGGAGTTGATGATCGCGCCCTTGCGCGCGTAGTGGATGAGCGCGTCCTGCACGTCGAGTGGGTGGGCGGGAATCACGCCTTCGATCAGGTCTTCCTCGCGGCCACCGTGCAGCGCCAAACCGAACCGGCAGCAGAACACCGTGCCGCCCTCGGAGATGAAGGTGCCCAGCGAGTCGTTGATGTTCTGCTCGCCGGGGAAGCCGGAGTCGCCAGTCTTGGGGAACCCACGGGTGGCCAGGCAGTTGATGGCTCCCGGTCCATAGAAGTAGATCGCCGATTCGAAGCCCTTGCGCAGCGCCCTGGTGGCCTGCAGTACTGCGACGAAGCTGACGGACGACTCGTGGGCGATGCCGTGTACCAGCGTGAAGTAGCTCTCGCCGTCCTCGGCCTGGTAGTCGGGGAAGATCTTCGTTCCGCCGTAGATGTTGGAGCCCTTGGCCAGTGCCGGGTGCGGGATCTCGGCGAGCGATGTCTTGATGTTCTCGGCGATTGAACCATCAAATGTCATGGTGGACTCCAATTTAGGTATTGATGACGTTTCTTGGGTGACTCGGCGACGATGCCGGCTGACCGGGAAGTTCGGCTTGATCCAATTACAGGAGCCTGGCGTTTCGGATTGGTCATCACAGGAATACGTTTCGGTTATCGGAACCTCACAGCGGACATCTGCGCGTAACACGCGACGGCCGCGGGTAGCGTGGGCGCATGCCCGAAGGGGACACCGTGTACCGGACCGCCACGAAGCTGCGCGAGGCACTCGAGACCAGGACACTGACCCGCTGCGACGTGCGGGTGCCCCGGTTCGCCACCGTCGACCTCACGGGCGAGAAGGTCGACGAGGTCATCAGCCGCGGCAAACATCTGTTCATCCGCGTCGGCGACGCCAGCATCCACTCGCACCTCAAGATGGACGGCGCCTGGTTAATCGGCGGTCAGATCCGCCGGGTGCAACCGCACAAGGTGCGGATCATCTTGGAAACGGCCGACTCTCGCGTCGCAGGCATCGACCTCGGTGTCCTGGAGATCCTGGAACGGGAACGCGACATGGACGCCGTCGCGCACTTGGGCCCCGACCTGCTCGGTGACGATTGGGAACCGCGGACGGCCGCCGCGAACCTGCTTGCCGATCCCGACCGGCCGCTGGCCGAGACGCTGCTCGATCAGCGGGTGATGGCAGGCGTGGGCAACGTCTACGCCAACGAGCTGTGCTTCGTGCTGGGGCGGCTACCGACCTCACCCGTCAGCAGCGTCAAGGATCCGCTGCGCGTCGCGCAGCGCGCCCGGGACATGCTGTGGCTCAACCGGTCCCGGCTCAAGCGGGTGACGACCGGTGACACCAGACCCGGCCGTGACCTGTGGGTCTACGGCCGGGCCGGAAACGCGTGTCGCCGCTGCGGAACCATCGTCGAGATGGACCGCAACGGCGACCGCGTCAGGTACTGGTGCCCGAACTGCCAGACCTAAGTCCAGGGCAGCGCGAGCCTGCAGATCTTGCGGACCACGGTGGCGAACTGCTTGGGCAGCGGACCCTTGTTGTAGGGCACGCCGTACCGCTCGCAGATCTCCTGTACCTCCGTGGAGATCTCCTCGTGCCGGAACGCGGGGAGGTCGGGGAACAGGTGGTGTTCGATCTGGAACGACAAGTTGCCACTCATCACGTGGAAGAGCTTTCCACCGGTGAGGTTCGCCGAGCCGAGGACCTGGCGGAAGTACCACATGCCCCGGCTCTCGTTCTCGGTCTCCTCCTTGCTGAATTCCTGTGTGCCATCCGGGAAGTGACCGCAGAAGATGATCGCGTAGGACCACACGTTGCGGATCAGGTTGGCGGTCAGATTTCCGGTGAACACCCACGGCGCGAAGGGGCCTGCGAGCAGCGGGAAGGCGACGTAGTCCTTCAGGGTCTGCCGCTTCACCTTGCGCCAGATGCCTCGGATCGTGTCGCGCTTGTCGGCGATCGAGATCTCACCGGAGCGGATGCGCTCGGTCTCCAACTCGTGCAGTGCGACGCCGTACTGGAACAACACCATCAGCAGGAAGGCGTACACGGGGTTGCCCAGGTAGTACGGCGACCAGCGCTGGTCCTCGCTCATCCGCAGGATGCCGTAGCCGATGTCACGGTCCATGTCGACGATGTTGGTGTAGGTGTGGTGCATGTAGTTGTGCGAGTGGCGCCACTGGTCACTCGGGCAGGCCGAGTCCCACTCGAAGTTGCGGCTCGTCAGTGCGGGATCGCCCATCCAGTCGTACTGCCCGTGCATGACGTTGTGGCCGATCTCCATGTTGTCCAAGATCTTCGACGCGGCAAGCATGGCCGTGCCGACGAGCCAGGCTGGCGGGAGGACGCCGGCGAACAGCAGTGCCCGGCCGCCGACCTCGAGGGCACGCTGGGCCTTGATGACCCGGCGGATGTAGGTGGCGTCGCGGTCTCCGAGATCGGCGATCACCCGTTCCCTGATCGCATCGAGTTCGCGGCCGAAGTTCTCGGCCTGCTCGGGCGTCATCGTGACGGTCCTGCCGCCGACGATCTTGGTGATGGTCTGTTGAGCCTTGGCAGGCTTGGTGTCTTCGAGAGCGTTCTCGAGGATGGTGCGCACGCGAGGAGCAATGATCGATGCAGTCATGACGGAAGTCCTTTCCTAGAGCGCCAGTTCGACGTCGCCGATGGGAGCAGTGACGCAGATCTGCACGTCCTCCCCCTCGGTCGTCGACACGGCGCCGGTGATCAGGTTCTTGACCGCGCCGCTGGTCTTGCGGCGGGTACAGGTGTGGCAGATGCCCATGCGGCAACCGCTTTCTGGCGTCAGCCCGGCCGCCTCGGCCTGCTCGAGCAGCGATCGTCCGTCGTCGACGACGTCAACGGCGCTGTCGGCGAACGCCACCCGGCCGCCCGACGCTTCGCCCGGCACGGTGAACACCGGTGGGACGAAGCTCTCCGAGAGCGCGGCGGGGCATTGGATGCGGACCGCGTCGACGAGCGCAGGCGGTCCGCAGGCGAACACGGCCTCGGGGTTGGGCATGGCCGCGGCGAGATGCTCGGGGCCGAAGCGTCCGACGAGATCGGCCGCATCGTCGCTGCGGGTGTAGCCGTGCAGCACACGCACGCCGGGCAACGCCGCCAACTCGTCGCGGTAGCACGCCTCGGCGGCAGTGCGGGCGTAGTGGACGAATGCGACCTCGCCGGTGTAACCCTCGGCGATCAGCGTCCGCAGCATCGACAGCACCGGTGTGATGCCGCTGCCGCCCGACACGAAGAGAATGCGCCCCGGCCGATTGGCCGGCAGGACGAAATCCCCTCCGACACCCTCGAGCCCGACGACCATGCCTGGCCGCGCGTTGCGGTACAGGTGCTGGGAGACGGCGCCGCCGTCGTGCACGCCGATGGTCAGCTCGAGGAGCGTGTCGTTCTCGGCGTTCGCCGGTGAGTAGCAGCGGGTCAGCCTGCGTCCATCGACCTCGACGGAGAGGTTCACGTGCTGACCGGCTCGGAGGGATGTAGCCCGGAAGGCCGCATTGGGTTCCAGCGTCAGGGTGACGCTGCGGGTGGTTTGTCGCCGGACCGCGACGACCTTGGCCCGCGAATCGCCAAGAGTCCAGGTCGGCTCCACCAGCTCGGTGTAACGGTCGACGCCGTGCGGGCCGGTAAGCAGGTCGACCAGCGGTGACCGCAGTACCCTGTCCCGTAGGCGCAGCTTCGATGTTTGAGTGAACATATGTACACCGTGATCCTCGTTAACCCATTCCGTCAATCGATCGGGCCAGGTTGTGGTACGTTTCACACAGTGAACGGTCGTACGCCTAGTTCACGAACGCCCCGGTCGGGACGCTCGTCGTCCTCCCGCTCCTCCAGGGACTCCTTGTCACGCGAGGAACGCAAGGAGGCGACGCGGCGGGCCATCATCGCGGCAGCGCTGCGGCTCCTCGAAGAGCGCAGCTTCAGCGCGCTGAGCTTGCGTGAGGTCACCCGGGAAGCGGGCATCGTGCCCGCGGCGTTCTACCGGCACTTCGAGACGATGGAAGCGCTCGGACTGATCCTCATCGACGAGTCGTTCCGTGCGCTGCGCGACATGTTGCGCAGCGCTCGCGCGGGCAAGCTCGACCCGACCCGGGTCATCGAAGGCTCCGTCGACATCCTCATCACCGGTGTGACCGAACGCCGCGAGCACTGGCGCTTCATCGCCCGCGAACGCAATAGCGGCGTGACCGTGCTGCGCTACGCCATCCGTACCGAGATCCGGCTGATCACCTCGGAGCTCGCGATCGACCTGGCCCGCTTCCCCGGGCTGAACGCCTGGAGCGCCGAGGACCTCAACATCCTGGCGAGCCTGTTCGTAAACGCAATGATCTCCATCGCCGAGGCCATCGAGGATGCCGTCGACCAGACCGCACTCGAGGAGATCAGGCGTATCGCCGTCAAGCAGCTCCGGCTGATCGCCACAGGCATCAACGGATGGCGCAGCAGTGACTAGGTCGGTTCGGCGGGCAGGAGCGAACCGACGGGGGAAATGACTCGGCATAGTGTGAATCCCCATGGCGCATCTCGAACTGACCCGGCCACGTCCAGACGTCGCCCTGATCACGCTCAATCGACCGGAGAAGCTGAACGCACTCAACTACGGCCTCGTCGAGGAACTGCATTCCGTACTGGAAGCGATCGATGCCGATGACGAATGCCGCGTCGTGGTGCTCACGGGAGCCGGCCGCGGGTTCTGTTCGGGGCTGGATCTGACGGACCCGTTTCCCGAGGAGGCCAACCATGGGTTGGCGTTTCCCCGGTCGAGCATGCGGTGGCAGGAGCGCATCGCGAACCTGACCACGCGCCTGATCCGCCTGCGCCAGCCGGTGATTGCCGCCGTCAACGGACCAGCGTATGGCGGCGGGTTCGCGCTCGCACTGGCCTCGGACATCCGGATCGCGTCGGAGTCGGCGCGGTTCTGCACACAGTTCATCAAGCTCGGTCTCGGCGGCTGTGACATCGGCGTCAGCTACACGTTGCCGCGCGTGGTCGGCGCCGGGCAGGCCTTCGACTTGATCCTGACCGCGCGCACGGTCGATGCGCAGGAGGCGCTGCGACTCGGGCTGGTATCAAGAGTATCGACCGGTTCGGTGGTCGACGATGCGCTGGCGATCGCCGAAACCCTCTGCGGTTATGGCAAGTTCGGGCTCGAGTCCACCAAGCAGGTGTTGTGGGCGAACCTCGAGGCGCCCAGCCTGGAGGCAGC
>JAOPVF010000280.1 GCA_025963195.1 Mycobacterium sp.
CCGCTTCGTCTCATCCGAGCCACCCAGCGAGCGTCGGGTTGGCGTGCCGTCCAGTCGGAACTTGGCGACGGCATCTCGTGAAGCGACTTGATTCTACGGGGACGGCCCGGGCACGGACGCATTTTCGTCGGCGGTGGACACTCGCGGCCGTTAGGGCGAGCGGCGCGGTATACGCCGTCGATCACGGACTTTCGGACTCACCTTGTCAGATCCGCCTCTGCCGAATTCGAATCGCGCGCACGATGGACAAGTCTGCGGGTCCCACAAGGTTGAGGAAGGGAGCGGGCGATGAAAGCGAAGGTGGGCGACTTCCTGGTGGTCAAGGGCACGACTACCGAACGGCATGATCAGCACGCGGAGATCATCGAGGTCCGCGCGCAAGACGGCTCGCCGCCCTATGTGGTGCGCTGGCTCGCGACCGACCATGAGGCCACGGTGTATCCGGGCTGCGATGCGGTGGTGCTCACCGCCGCCGAGCACACGCGGGCGGCCGAGCGGGCGTCAGCGCGGGCGAGCCGCGGCGGCACGTAGCAGCGGCTTACGCCAATCGAACCCAAGGTGGCGCATCAGCAGCACGCTGTAGCAGGACCACCGCGTACAGGTCGACTGCATGAGTCTTCTCGGTGTCGGCCGTGACTCCTTGCTGGTGTCTGGTCCGACCACTCCCCGTGCCAGCATGGCCCACGCAGACGCTGAGAGCACCGGGGCCACGTGGGGGTGTCCTCATCCGCTCACATACATCCGGCAAGCCCCGTGGCCGTCCTAATCAACCTGGGCCGTACTTGGTTGCCGGAAAATGCGATGGTTCTGTGCAGGTGCGTAAGACAAACCCGCAGTTCACAACCCTGGGTACCGGATCGTCCGGTCCCTGGATGCCCTCCAGGGCTTCGTACTTGCCCTTTAGGTAATTTGTTTCTGGACTGTATTCCTGCTGACTCCCGCGTGAATGTGTGTCGGTAGCGCGTAAGTTGTGCCGCCGTCAAATGCCCCACAGCGAGCAGGTCAGAATGATGCCACCCAATCCCACCGCACAGATCGCCGTTCTTGGGGTCGAGCCCACCTACTCCGCCCCAGAGGCGCCTGTCCTGCTTGGGCGCTCTCACAGCTGGCTGGACCAGCGGTTGCGCGCGGGCCAATTCATGCTTCCTGACGGCACCACCTTGCAGCCATTACGGACGCAGGGAGGCTACCGGCGCTTCAGCGTGGGGATGGTCCGAGACATTGCGACATGCAGTTACAGAAATTCGTGGTTCACCATGGACGCGCTGAAGCTCGTCCTACGCGAGCTGGCTATGGCTGCCTATGGCGACACCGACGGGCCGCCCTAGTCATCGTGTTGATGCCCTTGACTCCGGAGGAGCGATGGGAACCGCGTCTCGCCGAGATCCAGGGCCATGTGAGGCGCCGCCGACGGGCCGGTAGCTGAGAGGTTCGCCAGCTTCTCCAACGCGACGGCGTGCTGCTTCAGAGCCTTGTTGAACGCGGCCCCGACGACGTCGTGTGCGCGTGCGCTGTGAGGTACTCGACCAGTGCCACCTTGATGACCTCGTTGGCCGAAATGTCGGTGATGAATGCATAGTTGCGCAGCGCCTCGGCCAGCTCGTCGGGCAGCCGGACGGTCAGTGGCTTGGTGCTGTGCGTCATGCACCATGATTTTCATGGTGCACCTAGGGCACGCAATGAGCGCGGACTTCGTCTATGTGTTCGAGCAGTCCGCCGCAGTCCGCAGTTGGTCCGCAGGAGAACTTCTCCACACTTTTCGTAATTCTTCACAACCCACCCGTGACCTGGCCTTTTGTCGCACAACTGTTCAAGCTTTGCGTAACAAAAGCCCAGTTCCTTTACCCTATGTGCAACGGGTCGATCTGCACACGAACGGGCTGTTGATCGTGGCGGGCGCTGAGCACGCCGGTAGCGCGGCGCAGCGCAGCCCCAAGGGCCAGGCCGCCGTCGCGCGGGACCCGAACCAGCATGCGCATCACCGGGCCGGTGGTCGGCGCCTCGCCTGCGGGGCGCCTGGCGCCGGGGGGCAGCTCGACGGGCCCGAGCACCTGCGCGTCGTCGGGCAGGCGGGCGGTGTCGAGTAGTGCGGCGGCCGCGGCAGGGGGCCCGTCGACCGCCGCCATGTGCACGGCGGGAGGTAGCCCGACCTCGGTCCTGGCATCGAGTTCGATTTCGGCGTGCGCCACCGGATCCCACCGGATGAGTGCCTGCACGGTCGGGATGGAGGTCTCGGCGACGATGGCGACGACACCGCCGTCGCCGCGATGGCGCACCAGGGCGGCAGCGGCCATCCACCGACGCAGTGCGTCCTCGGCGGCGCGCAGGTCCTGCCTGCCGAGCAGCGCCCAGCCGTCGAGCAGCAGCGCCGCCCCGTAGCCGCCTTCGGCGACCGGTTCGGCGCCAGGCGTCGCGACGACGAGGGCTGGCGCGTCGGGCACGGTGCCGATGACGGCATCCCCTCCTGACGTGATGACCGTGGTGCCGGGGAACGCCCGGCCCAGTTCCTCGGCCGTGCGGCGCGCTCCGACGACGACGGCGCGTACGGCGTCGGAACCGCACCGCACGCAGCGCAGGGCGGGGTCGGCCCTGCCGCACCACCGGCAGACCGCCCCTGCGTGGTCGCGTTCGGGCAGCGACATCGGCCCGGTGCAGTGCCTGCAGCGGGCGATGGTCCTGCATTTACCGCAGGCCAGCGCGGGCACGTAACCCCTTCGTGGCACCTGGACGAGCACCGGGCGCTCCGCCTTGAGGGCGGCGCGCGCGGCGTCCAGCGACATCGTCGGCAATCGGGCGGTGTGGGAGGCCGCATCGCGTTCCTGCGCGAACGCACTGTCGTCGATCGCGATGACGCGCGGCGTGCGGACCCGCACCACCGGCCGGGTCGCCACCAGGTCGTGCGCCCACTTGGTGCGCACCAGCGCCTGCGCCTCTGCGGTGCGGGCATAACCGCCGATCAGGGCCGCGCAGCGCACCTGGTGTGCGCGCAGCATCGCCACCTCGCGCGCGTGCGGGTACGGGGCCCGCGGCTCGGCGAGGGTGTCGTCGCCGTCGTCCCACACCATCACCAGACCGAGGTCGGCGACCGGCGCGAAGACCGCACTTCTGGTGCCGATCACCAGACGGGCGCGACCGCGCAGCGCGGCAAGCCACCGGCGGTAACGCTCGGAGGGACCGAGACCGGCCGACAGCGCCACCACCCTGGCCTCGTCGACGTGCCGCACCGCGGCGGCCCGCACGGTGTCGACATCGCGCTGGTCCGGCACGATGACGAGGGCGCCGCGGCCCGCGTTCACCACCATCGCCCCGGCCTCGGCAAGCCGATCGGCCCAGGACTCCCCCGGCAACGCCTGCCACACCGCGCGAGCGGCACGGCCCTCACCGAGCGCACCGAGGAACTGCTCACCGCGGCCGTATGACGCCCACGCCGCCGGGTCGACGGGCTTCGGCACCAGCGCGGGCAGGTCGGCGACGGCCTGTTTCTCGACGCTGGCGTGCCGTGGCGGAACCGCGAGCCGCAACACGTCGGCACGGGTGCCCGCGTAGCGCGCGGCGACCGCGTCGACCAGGCGGCGCACGTCGGGAGTCAACACCTGCTCGGCGGACACCACTTTGTCGAGCCAGCCGAGCTTGCCGACATGGTCTGTGTCCGAACGTCTTTCGAGGACGAAGGCATCGACGAGCCGACCGTGGAAGCGCACCCGCACCCGGACACCGGGCTGTGCGTCGTCGGAGTGCTCGGCAGGAACCAGATAGTCGAAGTCACGGTCCAGGTGCGGCACCTGCAGCATCGGCACCACCCGCGCGATCGGCTCGTGCTCGGGCGCCTGCCTGGTAGTGGTCACGAAGCCGGTGTAGCAGCGCCGACCGACGCCACGGAGCTACGGCCGAAGAAGAACCCCGCGGTGATCAACAGCAGCGACGTGGCGTACGCCCACCAGATCGGCACCGCCAGCGCCTCGGATTGCAGAACGAACTTGCCGATCCCGATCATCCCGTCGGACACCGCGAAGCACACCGCGCCCAGGGCCGTCCAGGGCGTCGGCAACCGTGCCAACAACGCAGCGCACACCATCGCGGCCAGTACCGCCATGTAGAGCGTCACGGGCACGACCATCCCCTCGGCGATCAGCCGCGGCCAGAACCAGATCAGCAGCGCCACACACACTGCGACGAGCACCGCCCCGCCCGCCAACCGCGGCGCGCTGCGGGTGACGAGTGGGATCAGTGCGGCGAGGAAGCACAGGTGGGCCACCAGGAACGCGCCGAGTCCCAGCACGAACGACGGCTCCCACCACGGCATCGCGAGCAGGAAGTCACCGGCAGCCGAGAAGATCAGTGCCGTCACCAGCCAGCGCCGTTCACGCCGGATCGGATGACCCAACGCGGCGATCGCGAGCAACGTGGCCGACGCCGCCTTGACCGCGGGTTGCCCTGCGAACTGGCCGGTGAGTTCGGCACCCGACGGCAGGCGCATGGCGGCGGCGATCAGGAACACGCCATAGCCGGTGCCGACGACGGCCGCGGCCACCCACAGCAGTCGGGTACCGCGCCGCGGATACGGTGAGGCCATGCCAGCCGCCGACGAGCTCAGCTCCACACCCCTCGACGCCATCCTGCAGAAGGTACTGGAAGCGGTGCCGTTCCAGTTCACAAC